>BTTC01000188.1:0-4076 GCA_036244935.1 bacterium
CCTGTGACTAGCGCTGTTCGTAAGATGGCTGGGTTTGGACAGAAGCGTTCTGGCAGGCAGCATGACGTTAAGCCTTCTGCTATTGCCGGTAATAATTATTTCCACGCGCGAGGCGATTCGCGCCGTGCCGACCTCCATAAGGCTGGCCGCCTACGCGCTGGGAGCCACGCGCTGGCAAACGATACGCGCCCACGTCTTGCCGGAGGCTCTGCCGGGAATCCTTACGGGCGTGATACTCGCGCTTTCCCGCTCTATCGGCGAAACGGCCCCGCTTGTGATGATCGGCGCGCTTACATACGTGGCGTTCGTACCCGAAGGCCCGATGGACGCATTTACCGCGCTTCCCATACAGATTTTCAACTGGGCGTCGCGGCCTAAAGAAGAGTTCCACGAGCTTGCCGCCGCCGGCATCATCGTTCTGCTCGTGGTTTTATTGTTAATGAATACAGCCGCAATTTTAATCAGGTACAAAGCCGAAAGGAGCCGGAAATGATTACGGATACGCAACGTGAAACCGTAAAAGGTAAACTCCCTATTCTTGAAACACGCAACGTTACCATCCGCTACGGAGCAAAACCGGCGATAAGAAAAGTTTCACTTTCCATATACGAACGTTGTATCACCGCCATAATCGGACCCTCCGGTTGCGGCAAAAGTACGCTGCTTCGCGCGTTCAATCGAATGAACGATTTCATACAGGAAGCGAATATGGAAGGAAAGGTTTTGTATGCGGGAACGAATATCTATTCAAAAGATATAGACCCCGTTACCGTTCGTACGTCCATCGGCATGGTGTTTCAAAAGCCGAACCCTTTTCCAAAATCCATCTATAAAAACGTTGTGTGGGGGCCGTCCGTGAACGGCTATGAAGGCGATATAAATGAGCTGGTAGAAAAATCCCTTCGCAAGGCCGCGCTTTGGGACGAAGTCAAGGACCGCCTGAACGATTCGGCGCTCAACCTGTCCGGCGGACAGCAGCAGCGGCTTTGCATAGCAAGGGCGCTTGCAATGGAGCCGGAGGTAATACTTATGGACGAACCCTGCTCCGCGCTCGACCCTGTTTCGACCGCCCGTGTAGAAGACCTGATGTTTGAACTGAAAAAACGTTATACAATCGTCATCGTAACGCACAACATGCAGCAAGCGGCGCGCGTATCGGATTACACCACCTTTCTTGAAAACGGACAACTTTTGGAATTTGGCGAAACGAAACAGCTATTCACCCGCCCTAAACACAAAAGAACGGAAGAATACGTAACCGGCAGATTCGGATAGGAGATTTTTATATGTCCAAACATTTACAAAGAGATATGGAACGGCTGAAAAAAGAATTACTCACAATGGGCTCTATGGTGGAGGAGACTATCAACAAGGCTATAATCTCCCTCACCGACCGCCGCCCCGGACTTGCCAGGGAAGTAATAGATGGCGACGACTTTATCGACAATAAGGAAAATGAAATCGAGGAGGAATGTCTAAAGGTTCTGGCTCTGCATCAGCCGGTGGCCGCGGATCTGAGATTCATCGTAGTGGTTTTGAGGGTAAACAAAGACCTGGAACGCATGTGCGATCTTTCGGTAAATATAGCGGAGCGGGCGATCTTTCTTTCGGCCAACCCGCAGCTGAATGTTTCCCTTGATTTTCCGCGTATGGTTGAAGGTGTCCGAAAAATGGTGCGCGAAAGCCTCAATGCGCTTATAAAGCGGGATACCGCTATTGCCCGGAACGTGCTGGTTATGGATGACGAGATAGACGATATTAACAGAGGGATGTTCGTCACCCTGCAAAACCTTATGCGGGAAAATCCGGATAGTATCGAGCGGGCGGTGCATATGCTCTCCGCGTCAAGGCATCTGGAACGAATCGCCGATCTTTCCTCGAATATCGCTGAGGAAGTCGTCTTTATGGTGGATGGCGAGCGTATTCGCCACAACGTCGAAGATTATTTAAAGAAAAATACTTGATTGCTCTACTTTTTCAAACAGATATTTCCCATACTGATACGCTACCGGATTTTTTAAAGACGATTCAAGCCGATCCTACCGCCATGTTTTGTTTTTCAGCAACGCCGAGATTGTCAGCTTTGCAGATTGTTAATGGCTTCTTCTTCGTTTTTGTATACGGGGATTTTTTCTT
The DNA here is from genome assembly GCA_036244935.1 of bacterium. Classification (GTDB taxonomy): domain Bacteria; phylum Nitrospinota_A; class UBA7883; order JACRGQ01; family JACRGQ01; genus BTTC01. The sequence goes on from BTTC01000188.1 coordinate 2,137, forward strand.
TCAGTTTCGTAAAGGTAAAAAGTTCTTCCAGATCTTCCGTGAGGTTCATTATGCTTAGTGTCCCATCGTTGTCTGAAATCTTTTTGACAGCCAGAATAAGTCTGCCCAGTCCGGAACTGTTTATGAAACTCACATCCTTGAAGTCAAGAAGTATCGTTTTGCGCTGTTTTTCTATCTCCTCATCGATTGCTTGCGACAGGATTTTCAGATCGTCGGGCGATTTAATATTGCCGATGAAATCGATGATCGTGATTCCGTTATTTTCTCTTTTCGCAGCTTCCATTTTTATCACCAATTACCGATTATTATTCAGCAAGCGTTTTTGAACGAACTTCTATCTTACAGTTTCTACTTCATAGTCTAGCACAACCATCGCCACGTCGTCTGTTTGCGTAGTGCCGCCGGTATATTTGTTAAGCTCCTTCAGTATTTCACCGGTCACCTTGCCGGTGGGCAGATCGGCATTTTCCTTTAATATGGCAATGATACGCTCTTGGCCGAACTGTTCCCTGTCGTCATTTTGCGCCTCAACCAGGCCGTCGGTGTACGCCAGCATCCGGTCACCGGGTTTGAAATAATATTCCGCATCCCCGAACCTGTCAAAATCAAATACGCCCACCAACCCGCCGTTTGTATCCAGCAGCTGCAGGTCTTTGGTATGCGCGTTGAAAATAATGGGGGCGGGGTGTCCCGCAAGCGAGTAGCTCATTTTGCCCGTTTCGGTGTTGATGATGCCGTAGAAAATCGTTACGAAAGAATCGTCCGGCGTTATTTTTGCCAGTATCTTGTTGATAATATCTATTACATAGCCCGGCGATGGGATTTCACTGGGCAAGGTTGCGGTTATCGCCTTGACGATGGATACCAAAAGCGCGGCGGAAGTGCCGTGACCCGAAGCGTCAACCATGAATACGCCGACGTTCTTGTCAGGCATTTCAAACACGTCGTAGTAATCGCCGCCGATGTAAAGGCACGGCAGGTAGGCGGCATGGAAACGTATATTCGGGGTTTCGGGGAACTTTTCGGGCAGAAGTCTTTTCTGAATCCTTCCGGCAAGTTTAAGGTCTTTTTCAATGAAGGCGTTTTTTTCTACGAGTTCCCTGGTTTTTTCCATTACCGCTTTTTCAAGCCTATCTTTTTCCTGCGCCTGTTCTATGCGGAAATCCTCAACCGATGATATGAAGTAGTTCAGCATCGCGGCCAGGTCACCCACCTCGTCATTGGAGTTCACTTTTATGCGGTCATCGAACTTCTGGTTTTCAACTATGTCGTTTACCTTACCGTTGATATTTGCGATGGGATTGATAACAAACTTGTTGAAAAGAAGCAGTATCGCCCCGGATATGAGGATTACGGATACCATAACAAGACCCGCAAGCGCATAGATATAGTTAATTATCCGCCGTTCGTGTTTTGACGTGGAGAATGAAACCAGCATCAAACCCCTGATTTCATGATCGGAGCCGTGGCATACCCGACACTGAGACTCGTTAATAAACGGTATCATCATGTTCATCAAATAGGTTCCATCGGGCGCCCTGGTTTTATAAACAAGTCTTTTACGCGTTGAAAGAACCGTTTTAAGCCGTCGGTCGTTTTCTGACAGAAGCCGTTTCGATCTTTTCAGTTTCTCACGTTTGAACCTGTCGTAACCTAAAAAATCGTTGACGGATTTTATGGTTTTGCCGTCTGAAAATGCTTCCATCCCGTCCGTGCGGATTATGTGCAGGTTGCGGGTATTGACGATGCTTTTATAATTCTCGGCCAAGATGGGCATGAGTTCGGCGGCGCGGCCCAACAGCATAATCGGTTTTAAGGTGTTGCTTACGAAATCCTCGATTATGGACATTTTTTCTTCTTCAAAATTATCCGCCATCTCATTTTCCACATAAAGAAAAGAGGCGAACTGCAGGCTGAAACCGATCAGCGACAAGCCTGCT
>BTTC01000189.1:0-4043 GCA_036244935.1 bacterium
GTGGCGTCTATCGGGCATGTGACACCCGGCGCACTGCTTACCCTGCGCGGCGTAATCGGATTTTTTCCATTGCTCGAAAGTGTCTTCCAGCAGTTTGCCGTTAATGGCGCCGTCACCCTTTTCGAACTGGTGGCATGATTTGCAGAACTCCGAACGGTTGAAATCCCGGACAACCTTGAACCCGTTATGCGGAGGGTCAGGCTCCACCCATTTACGAGGCGGCGGGCCGTGGCGAACCTGGCTGCGTAAGTGGCAAGCGGCGCACGCAACTCCGTTGCTCCTCAGCTTTTCAGAATAAAGCATGTTTTTTCTTATTTCGCCGCCGGACAGTACAAAGGGTTTTTGTTCATAAAGCGGAGCGTGGCAATCCTGACATGAAATAACATCGTCCATGCTTAACCATGGATGCCCGAACTGTCCCAGTACGGACGCCCCCATCGCCGCGGCGTGGCGGGAAGATTTCCATGCCGCAAACTGCTCATCGTGGCAGGCTCCGCAATCTTCCGGCATAAGCGAGGCTTCCAGTTCAGAAAAATGCTCCGGCGCACGTCCCTGCGGCATAATGGGGCGAAACCAGTAGGAATCAAGCCAGCCGGGATAAGAATCTTTTTCACCAATGCCCGGCGCCTTTACGGGAAACGAGACTAAAGATGCCCCCGTAAAAAGAAAGACTGCGATCCAGAAGGTTAGCCTGCTCAGTTTTATTTACCCCTTATTAAATAATTGCTTATAACCCCAAGCTCGCGCTTCGACAAACTCAGCACGGCGCCGCCTTTGTCACCCTGAGCCTGTCGAAGGGTGCGAGGCGGGAATATACTGCTAAAAACGGCGTGACGCGGCGGTTAAACCATATCTTTAAAACGACCCTGCGTACCGCGAAGGCGTTCGCTAATAATTTTCGCAAGTCCTCTCAGCATCTTAACCCCGATCTCCGGCTGGTTGGATGTTATCCAATCGAATTTCGATCTTGTGAGAATAAGAATCTCGCAGTCCGTAGATGCCTGCACCGTTGCGGAACGCTCGAATTCGTCTATCAGCGACATTTCACCCACGGATGTCCCGCTGCTGTACGTGGCAATGATCTTGTGCTGTTTGTCCACCGTACTAAGGACGATTTCGATAATGCCTTCTACGATGAAAAACAGGTAATCGCCCACGTCGCCTTCATTGAATAACACCTCCCCCTTTTTTACCTGCTGCAGGCTGAGATTACGGGCGAACTTCTTTATCTCGTCCGTTTCGAAGGCATCGAAAAACGGAAGGTCTCTTATAATGTCAATCACATGGTCTCTTGTTCGTTCCATCAAGACTCCTTAACTTCTTCCGTAATCAGTTGAAATATCCTGTGTCTGCCGCTGATGCCTTTAAGGTCGAAAAAACCTATGAACCTCGTAGCGGGTTTCGTCTCATTTGATAATTCATCGTTAACATGTTCGGTAATAAACACGCGGTTGACCAAAGGCATCTCTTCGGGCTTGATCCCGTCTTTATCCTCGATAAGCTGCTCCGGCTTCAAGCCTTCCACTCTGAAGGTCATGTTTACGGCGATGCCGAGCCTGTCGCCTTTGGGATCGATGCGGGTTTCGCCCATGTTAATCGCAATTCTCACGTGTATACATTCGTTTTCAGGCGCCGTTTCGTTGCTCTTTTTGAGCGCCTCCATGATTTTTCTGGAAAAACCGAGAGCGTGCCGGATATCGTTGAATGTCATGAGGTAACCGTCGCCCGTACTCTTGGTGAACCTTACGTGATACTGCGTGGCCAGCGGTTTTGTTATTCCCACCAGTTTGCCGGTGAGTTTCATTGCGTGCGAGTCGCCGTATTTGGCGGCCATTTCCGTGGAGTTGCAAAGGTCAAGAACCAGTATGGCCTCATGAATGACCTTAACGTCTTCCGGCACGAACGCGGAAAATACGGTGCTGCCGCCCGTCCATTTTCCCCTTTCCTGCTCTGCGATGATCTGGTTTGCTTTGACGGCGTGTCCGGTCATTTCCTTTATAATTTCAAGGGCCGTATCGCGCACTTCCACGTCGGTATCCTTCACCATGGCCTTGATAAGCGGCAGCGAGGCCTTGGATTTTATCTTTCCGATACCCTTCAGCGCGGTGAGCCGGATTGAGCGTTCCGGATCTTCCAGAAAATCGTGCAGGTGCATTACCGCCTTATCGCCGCCTATCTCGCCGAGGGCGCAGGGCACAACCCATCTGACTTCGGGGTCGTCCACAAGTTCAAGAATCGGCTCTATGGCTCTTTCATCACCTATCTTTCCAAGAGTCTGTACAGCCTTTTCGCGTACCCACCAGTCCTTGTCCCGCAAAACTCCTATAAGCGAATCAAAAGCCATGGGGTCGGGCGATCTGTTGAAATATTCGACCGCAGACCGGCGCGTATTTTCATCTTCGCTTTTAAAAAGTTTTATTACCTTTTTATTTATTCCTCCGGTCTTTATATCGGCAAGCGCGTCGGTGGCGATTTCCCTTACCCACCAGTCGTTATCTTTCAGGGCTTTTAAAAGTATTTCAATGGCCCGAGGATCTTTTACCTTGTCCAGTATCTCCGCGCCGGCGCGGCGGACGTTAACCTCCGCGTCTTTCATCAGTTCGATTACTTCGCCGACGATACTCGCATCGGCGGTTTTTCCCATGGCTTCAATTACCATCTGCCTTACGATCATGTCGCCGTCCTTCAATTGGGGAAGTATCCGCTTCGCCGACTGCGCGTCACCCACTTCGCCCAGGGTTTTGATGATTTCAATCTTTATCTTGGGGTCTCTTTCCTTGTCAAGCTGATCCAGCAGCGGCTGAGCGCTTTCACTTACCTTCAGTTTGCTTAACGCCTCCACTGCCCTGCGTCTTGCCCACCAATCCGGCGATTTGATAAGTTCTATTATGTGCGTTGCGGCTTTGCTTCCGCCTATTCCCATAAGTATGTTTATGGCCGTTTTTTTAAGGTCTCTTTCCTTTTCATTTAAAAGCGGCGCTATTTTATCGATGTCGGATTGGGAACCCAGCCGCTTTATGATGTCGGCCAACCCGCGGCGTTGTACTATGTCGCTTTGTTTCAGCCGCTCCAGCAAAACCGGTAATACGCTCTGGCCCCCCTTTGAGCAGATTATTTCACGAGCAAGAGTCCTGATCTGTTCCCTGCCGTCTCCCAGAAGTTCGATAAACGTGTTCAGATGACTTTTGTCGTAATACAGATTCAGATACTTTTCCATCTCCTCATGCGCGATCTTTTTGCTTTTGTAAAGTTCCAGAAGGGCATCCAGTCCGGGCCTGCCGTAGTCCCTCAGGGCGCGCAGCTGCGGGAAGTTGTCCCGCCCCGGCGAAATAAGAATCTGATCGATCAGCTTACGGATCTTATATTTTTCGAACATCGCCTTGCTTAGAGCTTCGTCCCCACTTCCAAGCCTTTATGAAGAATCGTATCATCAGCCACAAATTGACCGCCAGTAATAAAACTACGGCGGCTATATAAATATAGGGTGAAAATTCCATAAGACGCCGCCGCTAAAAAGCCGCCCCCGCATTAAACGGAGAGATTTTTGATATCCTCCCACCGTCCATAATGTTATTTGAGTCTACCATTATATAAACTATTTTATTATAACCTTTTGCCACTTTACATTTACACTATTTGCTTATTTATTCCGCACGGCCATTCGGGATACAATTACACGTCATGTCTTTGATTGTACAAAAATACGGCGGCACATCGGTGGCGGATATCGACCGTTTAAAACACGTCGCCGGTTTGGTGGAAAAAACCGGTAAATCCTGCGAACGCCTGGTGGTGGTGCTTTCCGCCATGTCGGGTCAGACCGACTCGCTGCTGAAGATGGCGCACGATGCGTGTGACAAGCCGGACGAACGTGAGATGGACATGCTGCTTTCATCCGGGGAGCGCGTAACAGTCCCGCTGCTGGCCATGATCCTGAAATCGATAGGTTTGAAAGCCATCAGTCTTACCGGCAGGCAAAGCGGCATATTTACAGACGGGATGCACACTAAGGCGCGGATCAGGAACATCGAAAAGGAAAAGAT
>BTTC01000190.1:0-4006 GCA_036244935.1 bacterium
GAAAGGCGCAAAACGTGAGCAGGATAGATAAAAAGGCGGCCCTTTTAAATACGAGCCGCTTCATTCCATACCGATGAATTCACCCTTTGAATTCCGCCCCCCCCGGAAAAAATACACTGCCTTAAGAAAAGCTCATACGCTCTCGATCGTAGTCTTTTCGCCTATTATCAGGGCATCACCCTGAAGATCGACGCAAATTACGGCCCCGGGCTTGATCTCTCCGTAAAGTATCTTTTCCGATAACAGATTTTCCAGGTGTTTTTGTATGGTTCTTCTTATGGGTCTTGCGCCGTAGGATGGATCAAACCCCTTGTCGGCAAGCCATTTTTTTGCTTTGTCCGAAATCTCAAACTCATACCGCTCTTCTTTCAGTCTGTCACGCACCTTGTCGATCTGCAGATCGACAATGCCGGATATCGCCTCTTGATCCAGTTTTCGGAACACGACTATATCGTCAATCCGGTTCAGGAACTCCGGACTGAATGCGCGCTTGAGTTCCGTTTTTATGCCGTCCGACATCTTTTTGTGATTTTTTTCCTCTTCCGAGGTCTGGAACCCCAAGGTGAAATCCTTTTCGATATAACGCGCCGAGAGGTTCGACGTCATGATTAAAATGACGTTGCGGAAACTGATGTGGCGGCCAAAGCTGTCCGTAAGGCTTCCGTCGTCCATTATCTGCAAAAGCATCTGGTATACATCCGAGTGCGCCTTATCGATTTCATCCAGAAGAACCACGGAGTAGGGCTTGCGGCGAACCTGCTCCGTAAGCTGCCCGCCTTCCTCGAAACCGACGTATCCAGGAGGCGCGCCGGTAATCTTGGAAGCGGAGAATTTTTCCATGTATTCCGACATGTCAAGACGGATTATGGCCTGTCTGTTGCCGAACAGGTATTCCGCAATGACGTTGGCAAGCTCGGTTTTCCCCACACCCGTCGGGCCCAGAAACAGAAAGGTTCCCAACGGCCTTGAGAGGTCTTTAAGTCCGGCCCTCGATCTGCGAATCGCTTCGCAAACGGCGCTCACGGCTTCGTCTTGCCCGTAGATTTTCTTTTTAATGTCCTTTTCCATGTTCTTGAGCCGCATGGATTCTTCACCGGCAAGCCGGTTTAAAGGGATACCGGTTATGGAGGCGATAACCTCGGCTACGTCTTCCTCCGTAATCTCGGGCTTGTCGCTGCCCTGTTCGTCTTCCCATTTGTCTTTCAGGAAATCCAGGTCTTTTCGGAATTTTTCCTCTTTGTCGCGCAGTTCAACGGCAAGCTCGAACTCCTGTTTTTCGATACGTTCTTTTTTCCTGCGGGCCATGTCGTCGATCTTGCGCTGCATATTACGCACTTCGGGAGGATAGGTGATCTGCCGCAGCCTCACGCGCGAACCGGCTTCGTCCAGCACGTCTATGGCCTTGTCCGGCAAAAAGCGGTCGCTGATATACCTGTCCGAAAGCCTGACGGCGGCTTCAAGCGCATCTTCCGTAAACAACGCCTTGTGATGCTTTTCGTATTCCGACTTCAGTCCCTTGATAATCATAATGGTTTCATCCACGCTGGGCGCGGCAACCATGATCGGCTGGAACCTGCGTTCGAGGGCGCCGTTTTTCTCGATGTATTTCCTGTATTCGTCTATGGTGGTAGCGCCTATGCACTGTATATCGCCTCGTGACAGCGCGGGTTTGAGCATATTGGATGCGTCCACCGAGCCTTCCGCCGCACCGGCGCCGACCAGCGTATGGATTTCGTCGATAAACAAAATCACCTTCATCGACTGCATGAGCTCTTTCATGATCGCCTTGATCCTCTGCTCGAACTGGCCCCTGTACTTCGTGCCGGCTATGATCGCTCCCAGATCAAGTGAAATGACGCGCTTGCCGTATAGAAGCTGCGGCACTTCGTTGTCGACGATCCGCTGAGCAAGCCCTTCCACAATTGCGGTTTTGCCCACGCCGGGCTCGCCGATGAGTATCGGGTTGTTCTTTGTGCGTCTGGCCAGTATCTGAATGAGCCGGTCGATCTCGTTTTCACGCCCGATGACCGGGTCCAGCTTTTTCTGCTTTGCCAGCTCGTTAAGGTCTCTTCCGAACTCGTCCAGAGCCGGTGTTTTGCTTTGCTGTTTTTCAGGAGCGGCCACCGGTTCGCGGAGGAGCTTTATTGTCTGCTCGCGCACCTCGGAATAGTGCATGTTGAAGGAACCCAGAACTCTTGCCGCCACGCCGTCCTTTTCACGCATAAGCCCAAGCAGCATGTGCTCGGTGCCGATGTAGCTGTGTCCCATCGAGCGCGCTTCTTCCACCGCGTATTCGAGAACCTTCTTCGCGCGGGCCGTAAACGGTATGTCGCCTATTATGAGCGTACTGGAATTCGGCGGCATATGCCGCTCCAGCTCCACCCTCATGGCCTTGAATTCAACACCGACCCGCTGAAAAACGGCTATGGCTACCCCACCGCCATCCTTCAGAATTCCGATCAGTATATGCTCGGTGCCGAGGTATTCGTGCTGATTTTTCTCGGCTTCCTCACGCGCGAGGATTATCACTTTTCTGGCCCGCTCCGTAAATCTTTTAAACATAAATTCTCTCCGTTACATGTGGCACTGTAATGACACTCTAATTATTATCCTGCCACAATATATTCTTTATGCAAAGTCTAATCGTTGACCGCTTTCAATTCAACGGACAATGTCATTTTTAAAAGTCAATGAAAAAAAAATAACTTATATAATTACGGTGTCATGAAAGTTGCCGAGCTGTCCGTTAAAAATCCAGTCTTCGCCAATCTTTTGCTTATCGTAATGCTGGTAGGCGGCATTGTGTCTTACCGCGCGATGACGCGGGAGGTCTTTCCCGAAATCCCGATGGACATGATCCTCATAAAAACCATCTATACGGGCGCGCCGCCGGAAGAGGTTGAAAAACAAATCACCATACCCATAGAAAACAGCATCGAAAATGTTGAGAACATCGAATCCATAGCCTCGCAAAGTTACGAGAACATATCCCTCATAGAGGTAAAGGTGCAGCAAGGTACAAAGAATCTGCAAAAGATGGTTAACGACATAAAAACCGAAATCGACCAGATGGAAAATATCCCCGAAGGCGCCGAGGAGACGCAGGTACTGGAGATGACAAGCGAGATGCCCGTTATAGGGGTTTCAGTTTCCGGCCCTATACCCGAAGCGGCGCGCCGCAAAGTCGCGGAAGAGCTGAAGGACAGGCTTATGCGTATTGAGGGCGTATCCGGCCTGCAGGTAAGCGGACTGCGCGACATCGAAATATGGGTCGAGATCGATCCGCTGCGTATGCGCGCGCTTAACTTATCCGTCGACGCGGTGGTAGACGCCATCGGATCTTCCAACGTCAACCTGCCCGCCGGCAATATAAAGGGTCTCCGTCAGGAGTTCCCTCTCCGCACGTCGGAAAAACTTAAAACCGCCGGGGACGTGATGGACGTGATTATCACGCGTGATCCGGCGGGAAGGAAAATCCGCGTTTCGGACGTTGCGCTCGTAACCGAAACCTTTGAGAAAAAACTCTCGTTCGGAAGGATCGACGGCGAGGAGTCTATCACCATCATGGTGATGAAATCCCGAACCGGCAACACGATACGAATAGCCGAGGAGGTTCATGAAGCGGTGGCCGATCTGAGTAAGGAGCTGCCGCGCGTCGTAAACCTGAAGACGTACCAGGATTCCAGCAGGTACTTCCGCCAGAGGCTCGAAACGCTTTACGTCAGCGGCGGCATAGGACTTCTGCTGGTGCTGACCGTGCTTTTCATCTTCCTCAACTGGCGGTTGGCGTTCTGGACGGCGCTGGGGATTCCCGCCTCTTTCCTGGGCGCGTTCATAGCCATGGATTTTTTCGGGATAACGATTAACATGATGTCCCTTTTTTCCATGATCCTCGTTTTGGGAATGGTGGTGGACGACGCGATCATCGTAAGCGAAAACTGCTACCGATACATGCTTAAGGGCGTACCCCCGGCAAGGGCGGCGGTATTGGGAACGTCCGAGGTCG
>BTTC01000191.1:0-3945 GCA_036244935.1 bacterium
CATCTATGCCCAGCGTGATGTTAAGTGGAACGGCGGTAGTACTGTCTGTCATGTTGCTAAGGCTGAAGGGAGCGGCGCCCAGGTTAAATCTGTAAGCGGGTCCACCCCTGTTGGCGCCTTCCAAGACGCTGCTTACGGCTATCGATGTTGGATCCTGGGTAGTTACCTGAGCCAGCCAGCTAATCGTCGGGGTGCCGATTGTGGTGTCAACACCCTGGTAGTTGGTAGTGCCAAGCTTCTGCAGACCTGTCATGCCGACTCCGTTGCATGCGGCAACATCGGCGGTGTCAACACCAGATGAAAGGGTCAGGGCGGTAGCGGTAACGGTAGATATCTTATAGAACCTTAACGTATTGCTGATGGTCGCACCGTTGAAGGTAATAATGTCATCCACCGCCAGATCTTCACCGAAGAGCGTATTGGTACCGGTAACATTGGTGGAACTCGCGGTGCAGGCAAGAGTGCCGGCGCGCGTCGCTACCCATGTGCTGCCCGCAATCGTAACGGTTGTGCCGGCATAGGCGCCGGTTAGCGTAAGATTGGTTGCGTCGGTGACCGCGGCAACGGTATACGTACTACTATCAGGAGCCGTGATGGTGTCGCCTACCGCCAGTTCGTTGGCAAAATCAGTTCCTCCTGTACCGAGTACGGCTACAGATGCGTTGGTAAATGTCAACGTACCCGTCAGTAACTGAATCTGAACAACCGCCGACAAAGAAGGTGCGGTAACAAGGCGGATTCCACCCCATACCTTTTCCGGGAAAATCAGATAGGGCGTTCCGACTGCAAGCGATCCGGTATCTCCTGCGGTAATGACCGAGCCGTTCGTCCATGAGTTGAAGTTATCAACGGTTACGGTGGGCGTGCTGCCTATGGTGCCGGTCCCCGTTGCATGAACGTACATCGTGGCAAGCGCGCCGGCGGCGGTATTCAGGTTGCTGTCTGCACCGTCTACAGCTCTCGTTACAATGCCGTCAACAATATAGGTCTGGTTCTCCACAAGGGCGGACGATGGCGTGATGGTAAGCAGAGTGCCGTCGCCGCTTAAGGCCGCGCTGACTGCGTACTCTTCGGTAAGGGCAGTGGCCGTCAACTTCTTGAAGTTATCCGTATACGTGAGAGTAACGGCGTCCTCGCCTGTTGTCGGTAGAGCCGATATGGGCATGTTGAAGAAGTACTTTATGCCGGGGGTTGAGGCTGCGCTTGCGCCAATATAACCGTTGCCGTTCTGGTCTGTTTGTACGTTGGATGCGACTACGGAAAGTCCGGTACCGGGACCTATCGGCGTTACGGAAATATTGGTTTCAAGCTCGCCTGCGCCGGTAACAACGCCGCCTGAGGCAGTTACGTTCATTGTGCCGCTCTGGTAGTCGTAGTTGCCGTCACCATCCTTGTCGATTGTCGGAACGGTAAGGGTGGATGTACCGGTTTGCGGGATGGTTATGGTGTACTTGTCGGTATCGGTCGTATCCTGGGTGGCCATGTCGTCCTCAACGGAGTTGCCGCCCGGGAAGCCCCTGTAAATCGGTATGGAAAGCGCGGTACCGGCGGAGTCAACTCTGGAAACGTAGTTGCCGGTAGAGCTGTCCACCACGCGGACGGTTACCAGAATACCAACCTCCATGGAGATTTGACCCACGTCGGTATAAATCTGATGGTTTACGCCGTCGGCGTTACTAGTGTAATTGCCGGTTGTCCATGTTGTTTTGCCGGTGACATACGCCGTACCCGTGGACGGTCCTTTAATAACGACCGGAACGGTGGCACTTGGCGGCAGTCCCGCAAATTTGAAGTCGCCAACTGTTGTATCGCCCGCGCTTGAGCTTGAAGACGACGTGGTGGTTGCGGATTTCCACTCGCCGTTAGTTTTCATGTAAACTGTCACTCCGCCGATGCCCTGGCGGGTTTCCGAATCAATGATTTTTCCGAAAAGCGTCACGGGGTTGCTTGCCACACCCTGGCTGATGGTGCTGGGGAAATCGCCGGGGCAACCCAAAAGCGGCAATGCCAGTACGCCTATAACGGCAATATACTTTACAAAATACTTTAATCTGATTTTCACGGTACCTCCTGTTAATTATTCTTACGGTAAAACCATTCAACCCATAAATCCTTCGACAAGCTCTGCCCTCCGATAAACTCAGGGTGACAACGTTGTTACGGTTAACCTGCCGAATCGTGTAATGACGAACTCGTTAAGCCATGGTGGTATTTAGAATATCCAGCCGAGTTGCCCCCTGTTAGCGCGGCTCGCGATGCTGTGTTTTCCAGTAATAAGATTCTTTATTCGTGAAGCTTCTGAATCCCCCCCTCCTTTCTAAGCCTTCTTTTTACCGAACCTGTTTTTATCCACAATAGAAATTTTAGCATTATGAAAACCCCTATACAAGATATTTCTATTTACCTTTTTGCCGGAATTTTCTACAGGAATCAGCCAAAGCCGTCAGGATTTGCGGATTAGAGATGAGAATGAGTTTTTCCGCTTATCTTTTTTTTCTTCTGCGCCCTTTTCTTCCGGCTTTCGCTTTTTTGCCAGCGTTTTTTTTCTGTGGACGGCTATCCGCCGGTTCGAGGCTGATCTCTTTCCTTAAAATATCGACGGATTTAATCCTGATCCGTATCGGGCTGCCCAGCCGGAAAACCTTGCGGTTTCTCTTGCCGATGAGCGAATAATCCTTTTCGTGGTATTCGTAGTAGTCGTCGTGCAGGTCGGTGACGCGCAAAAGACCCTCGACGAATATGTTTTCCAGTTCCACGAATATGCCGAAAGCGGTTACGCCGCTTATTATGCCGTTAAAAAGCTCACCTTCACGGTCGGAAACGAACCGTACTTTAAGCGCGTCTATTACATCGCGCTCGGCGGATTCCGAGGTACGTTCCGTTTGCGAGCAATGATGACCCATTTCACCCATTTTTTCGTGATCGTATCCCCGGGGCGGTTTTTTTTCTGAAATTTTCGATTTTATGAGCCGGTGTACGATAAGGTCAGGGTACCTTCGTATCGGCGATGTGAAATGAGCGTAATGCGAAAACCCCAGTCCGAAGTGTCCGATGTTGTTCGGGCCGTAAGACGCCTGCTTCATGGTTCTGAGCATAATGAAATTCAGCAGTTTTTCATCCGGCTTTCCCCTGGCGCCGCCGAGGACTTCCTGAAGCCGCTTGGACAGATTTTTTCTGGGCGACGTAGCATGTCCCAGCCGCGCGGCGAAGTCGAAGAAATCATCAAGCGCCTGATCGTCGGGTTGCGGATGGACGCGATAAAGGGATGGTATATCGTCGATATAAGATGCGGCGGCGCGGTTTGCGGCCAGCATGAATTCCTCTATCAGCCGGTGGGCGCTGTTTCGTTCCTGCCTTAGAATTTCTTTTGGTTCACCACTCTTGTCGAGTACGAACTCCGGTTCCGGAAGATCAAAATCTATACTGCCAAGTTCCAGCCGGCGGGCGAGCAGTTTGCCGCCGAGACTTTTCATCAGGGTCAGTTTTTCCGCCTTTTCTTCATCCTCGGACGATTCTGGGTCGTCGATGATTTTTGCCGCCTCCTCATAGGTCATCCTGTGCCTGCTTCGTATCACCGATCTGGCAAAACGCGCGCTTTTCATTACGCCTGCGCGGCTGAATACCATTACCGCCGAAACGGTGAGACGGTCCACGCCCGGACGCAGCGAGCAGATGTCGTTTGAAAGTTCGAAAGGCAGCATAGGGATAACCGAATCGGGGAAGTACGTGGAGGTACCGCGCTCGTATGCCTCTTTGTCCAGCGCTCCGTGCATATCCACGTAATGGGATACGTCCGCTATGTGTACGGAAAGTTCGTATCCGTCAGGAATTTTCTTTATCGATATGGCCTCGTCGAAATCGCGGGCGTTTTCACCGTCGATGGTTATGATCCATTCCCCGCCCAGGCCAAGACGGTCTTTGACCTCCTTAGCCGCGGGTTTTTTC
>BTTC01000192.1:0-3877 GCA_036244935.1 bacterium
TTGCCGGACGACGTGCCGGAACGGGTGAAAATGGAAAGGAAAAACCGCTTGATGGAAATCCAGCAAAAAATATCGCTGGGGGCAAACCGCCGCAAGGTGGGAAAAATTTTTACAACGCTGGTAGAGCGTTACGACCGCGAAGAACGCCTTTTGATTGGTAAACTGCCGACGCAGGCGCCGGAAGTGGACGGCGAAGTCATACTCGATGGCTGCGACGCTAAACCGGGAGACGTTATCGACGTGCGGATAACGGAGGCGATGGAATATGATCTTGTGGGCGTACCGTCGTGAAAACTGTTCTTTACTTTATCGGCAGAGGTTTGCAGATCATCGGGCTGGGGACGGTTTTCATCGCGTTCATGCATTTCTTTTCCGACTCGCCCATGGGGGAACTGATTAAACTGACTCTTCTAGGCATAGCGGAGTTTTATACGGGGAATTTTATAGTGACAAAAACCGGGATCAAAAGAGAGGTTATGCCAGATGAACGCCATGGGTAGAGTTAAAGTTAAGCTGGCAAACCGATCATCATGGTTCGATCCTTCGACAAGTTCAGGATGACAGTTCACCATGACATGGTTCGATGAACTCACCATGACAAATCGTCACCCTGAGCCAGCAGCCTGTCACCCTGAGTTTATCGAAGGGCAAATATTATAACTTTCTATGTATGACATCCATTGGTTAACGGGTAACAATCAATGAACGCTCCAGCCAAGTCCGGGCGGATGGTAACCTTTATAACCGCTGCGTCCTACGACGAGGCGAAAAATATCAGCCGCGTATTGGTTGGTGAAAAGCTGGCCGCGTGCTGCAGCATTATCCGGGGAGTAACATCCATTTACGCATGGAAAGGCAAAACCGAGGAGGCGGAGGAATGCCTTATTATCGTCAAGACAAACGGAAAAAATTTCTCACAGCTGGTTAAAAAGGTAAAGGATATTCACAGTTACGACCTGCCGGAAATCATCGGAATGCCGATTACGGAAGGATTGGAAGGTTACCTGAACTGGATCGATGAAAGCCTTGAACCAAAATAATGTTTTTGTCGCCCTTCGATAAACTCAGGGTGACAGGTTGCTGGCTCAGGGTGACGATTTGTCATGGCGAACTGTCATCCTGAGCTTGTCGAAGGATCGAACCACGACAGGGTAAATTTTCGAGGATGCTAAGTTCGCCGGAAAGGAATTCTGGTAGAAGCGTATCACGGATGTTGTTTTTAGTCGTCCCTGAAAAAGTCTGGATTTAAGACAATCCTCCCCTTGCGCGAGCATAAGGGGAGGTGGCGCATTAGCGCCGGAGGGGTTTTCTATAACCCTTGTTTTAATAGGCTTACGGACACCACCCCTAGCCCCTCCTCATAAACTGAGGAGGGGAGAACCGGCTGTTCCACCGTTGCTGAAACAACCGGTTTTTTGATTGCCGTTTCATTTCCACTGTAATTTCTACACTCCATGAAAGTCATAATCACTTGTTCAGGGACGACTATTTAAATAATTGTCCCATAATACGCGCTGCGCTTTCAACAGTATCTTTTCCAAATGAATTATTATTTTGATTCCATATGATCTATGAATTTACTCCAACTATATTTTTTACCGTTTTTCCTATCTATTCTACCCTTACACCATATTATTTCGGCTTTTGAAATAACCAAATCTCCTAGCCGTTTTCCGCTTGGAGCACAAACTTCCAATTCTATACCATTGTTTTTTATATCTATTTTCGTATTAATTTTTTTAATCCAGACATTCATAGTATTCTCCTTCAAGTTTAAAGTTTTAGTAATCAGCCTTTACAAGTTTCTCAGCGCTTTTATGCAAAGTTCGCCGGATAGGGATTTTGGTGAAAGAGTATCGCAAATTTTAGAAAAAAGCTCAACTACAACTTGTCTAAAATCTCCAGTTGACGGTAATTTTGTAAGTATCCATGAAATCGGCGTATGGATAAAGCTCGCTCCTGTTTTGCGAAAAGTTGCTGAAGGCAATTTCGCCGACAATCTCGGTTCTGGCATCCAGTCCGTAGTAGAAAGCTACTGCTCCCACCAAACCGTCGTCGTCGTCGAATCCCCACAACTTAACAAAACTTCCCGTCACGGATACCGCCTGTAAATCGTTTAATCCGTAAAGCCCGCCGACCGACAACTTCAAGCCTGAGTTACCGTTTACTCTGTCCGTATACCAGTGTCGCAGTTCACCGTCCAGCTCGACGGCGAATTTATCGTTAACCCTGTGTTTACCTTCGATACCCGCTTCGGCCATAAACATCATTCCCGCGCTGGAAGAATACCCCACCCCTCCCACAACGCCTCTGGCGGCCGTTTCCAGCGAGCCGAAACCGTTGGGCAGCCTGACCCTTATCCCCAAAGGATAGAGAAATTCCATGTTGTCGTTTATGCCGTAACGCAGGTCGAGGGTGGGCAATATATGATTGTCGGAATTCTGTCCTTTTTGAATATAAACAAACCCGGGTGAGATTTCCCACATGCCCATGGGAATCAACAGGGGTCTTTTTACCTGGTTGGCGGGATAGGAATTTTCTTTGGCATCCAGGGCTCCGACTGAACAAAGCATCAGAAAAACCGCCAACACCAGTACGATGAATTTCGTATTCATAATAAAACTCCGTACATGCCAACCCGCATTTTACCGCGCCGCAAGCGTAGAGCGGATGTCAATCCTTAAGCTGCGGAACTTTCCTTTTACCGTCTACCGCGTAGTTAATAAGGTATTTGAAAATGCGAACGAGGCGACCGCCGTTTCTTTTTTGATCTACCCAGTGCCCTATAAGACCGATAGTGCGCGCAAGTATAAAAAAACCGTTAAGCGATTCCGCTGGGAATCCCAGATCGATAAGTATGCATCCCATGCAGCCGTCCACGTTGAGGATGAGATTATCCTTTTTCATTGTGGTGACTTCTTCCACCTTTAACGCGTAGTCCAGATGCGGCGTGAAGATTTTCTCCCTGCGCACATGCGCGATGAGTTCTTTTACGCGCTTATCCGGGTTCCTTAAACTTTTTACGCGGTGCCCTATTCCCGGAACCGGCCCGACGTTTTTCTTCATCCACGCCAGGAATCCCTTTACGTCGTTGGGGAAATTCCGCACGCCGTGATCGAAGTAATTTGCGGCGTCGGTCACCGCACCGCCGAAGCGCGGTCCTATCATGATAAGGCCCGCGGCCACCGCCTGACCCATACCGATATTGGCGCAGGCGGCCATTATCGTTGCGAAGGCGCCGGATACGCACGGCCCGTGATCGGCAGACAGCATGATAATGCGGCGTATCACCTCCGCCTCTTTTTTGTTTACCAGCTTTTTGTTCCACAAAAGACCTATAACGTGCGGTATGTCATAACCCTCGTTGATAAGATCCGATGCCGGATAACCGCAATACATCGGCTCTTCACCCCGGTCGTCGCATATGGTCGATTTCACCAGCGGCTGTACAAGCACCTCTCCCTTCTTGACAGCGCCTTCAACCGTAACGGGAATCTGCGGCAGCTCGGCAGCCGATAGTTCTTCTTTTTCCTCTATCTGTCCGGTGGCCTTAAGCTCTTCGTACACCTTTTTTATAGCCGGGCCGAGCGCGCCGAACGTTTCCGTTACGACGGCGCCCGCCTTTCTCAACGCTTCCGTCTTGGCGCGCGCGCTTCCCTCGCCCATCCGGCCCTCCTTTGCGCCGGCGTGACCGAACTTCATGCCTTTGGGCAGGCTCTCCTGACAATAACCGGCAACAACTCCTATGAGTTTTATACGGCGCGGTTTTGCCGCAAGCCATTCGGCGGATTTTTCCTCCAGATCTCCACCCATCTCGCCAACCAGAATAACGGCTTTGGTTTCAGGATCGTTTTCAAACATTTCAAGGTACGTTATG
>BTTC01000193.1:0-3865 GCA_036244935.1 bacterium
ACGCAAGGAATCTGGACGATTATTTTGCCGAGCAGTGAGGAATAGCCATTTAAATAATATGTGATAGCATGATAAAAAAGGTACAAAAGTATGAGGCAAGTTGTTTTATATCCCGGCGAGGATGATTACTGGATAGCCGAATGTCCCAGTTTGCCCGGTTGCGTCTCACAGGGAACAACCAAAGAAGAAGCCGTAGCAAACATCAAGGAAGCTATCCGGGGATACATTGAAACATTAGAGGAAGACAACCTGCCGGTACCTGAAGAACGCTTTGAAGCAATGCTTCTCGACGTTTGAGCAAACTCCCTGTAATATCCGGCAAAGAATGCGTAAAGGCGCTTTCAAAGTTGAACTTTTATTTGAGACGCCAGGTAGGGAGTCACATGATACTTCGGAGGGATGAACCCTTTGTGCAAGTGGTTGTTCCCAATCACAAGGTACTTGACAGAGGGACGTTACGATTAATTCTAAGGCAAGCCGATGTCGGAGTTGATGAATTTGCAAGGTACTTATAAATCCTCAATCGGTATCGGACCGTTTGTGCCCCATAGCGGCGAGATGGCGCGCGTGGTTTCCACGATCTTCGGCAGTTTCCGCATTATGTAGTCAACATCTTCCATCGTGTTGTCGTGCCCGAAGGAAAAACGCAGCGATCCGTGTATGATTTCGTGCGGTATATCCATGGCGATAAGCACATGGGAGGGATCAAGCGATCCTGACGAGCAGGCCGAGCCGGTGGAAAGCGCGATGCCGTTCATGTCGCACTGTATCATCATGGTTTCTCCTTCCACGCTCTCAATGCTGACGTTCAGCGTTGTGGGAAGCCGCTTTTCAGGATGGCCGTTAAGCCGGACGTAAGGTATTTCACCCAGAATTCTTTTTTGAAGCTCATCTCTTAATGCGGCGATATGACTGGAATCATCCGCCATGCGTTTTTTGGCTATTTCGCATGCCTTGCCGAAACCTACGATGCCGGGAACGTTTTCCGTTCCGGCGCGTCTGCCGCGTTCGTGATGACCGCCGGTTATGAGCGGATGAATTTTTGCGCCCTTGCGTATGTAAAGCGCCCCCACGCCTTTGGGCCCGTGCAGTTTGTGCGCGGAAAAGGAGAGCAGGTCTACGCCCAGATCGTTTACGTCGATGGGGACTTTACCCGCCGACTGCACCGCGTCTGTGTGCATTAGTATTCCCTTATTCTTTACCGCCGCCGCGATTTTTTTTATATCCTGCAAAACCCCAACCTCGTTGTTGCCGTGCATTATGGATACCACAGCCGTCTTGTCGTCCAGTGCGGCCTTGACCCCATCGGGGTTTACGATGGCGTACTTATCCACACCGATGATTTTTCGCCGGTAGCCGTTTTTGCCAAGATATTTAACCGTGTTAAACACGGCCGGGTGCTCGATTGCGCTGTTTACGACCTGCCATGATCCGTCTTGCGGATGGTTCGTGGCCGAGCCTTTAACGGCCATGTTGTCCGACTCGCTTCCAGAAGCGCAAAACACGATCTCGGACGGATCATCCGCCCCGATCAGCGCCGCAAGATGTTCTCTCGCCTCTTCCACGCGCGACCGCACGGAACGGCCAAACCAGTGCGCGCTTGAGGGGTTGCCGTAAAAATCCCCGAGGTACGGCAGCATGGCCTCTAAAACCTCAGGCGCTACGGAGGTGGTGGCATTATTGTCCACGTAAACCCGCCGCGAAAAACTTTCGCGTGAAGCTTTCTCATCGGCATCTTTTTTTGTTGCGGTTTTCATTTTTACACCCGTATCTCGCTTAGCTTTTCGTCGTCTAAGGAAAACACCTTGACGGTTTTTGTTTCGTCCGACCCCGCCGTGGTTATTTCTACCTCTACTTCGCTGTTTTTCGGCGCGTCGCTGTAGCGCGCAGCGATTCGGCCTGCCATATCCAGACAGCCGTTTTCACCTTTACCGATAACCAAAACGCATGGTGAGCCGTAATCCAAAACGCGAATCAGCGTACTGCCCGTCGGCGCCATTTTTGCAATTTTTTCGTTTTCCATTTCGTTTCGTCCCACAATTACCTTGCTGCCGTCCG
Source organism: bacterium (assembly GCA_036244935.1). Lineage (GTDB taxonomy): Bacteria > Nitrospinota_A > UBA7883 > JACRGQ01 > JACRGQ01 > BTTC01. The sequence goes on from BTTC01000193.1 coordinate 2,059, forward strand.
ATACCCGGAAATGTCTGCCGATGCGCAGCATTCTGGTTTCCTTTATTGTCGGGTTTTTCGTGTAATCGATAAGGTCCTTCATCCTTGCGGCGAAATGCCTGTCGGTAAGCAGGCACCCACCCGAAGAACAGAGGTTTTCTTCGGGCACTCCAAGCTCACGGCCTAGTTCCATCTGCGGTTTGCGCGACCTGCCGGATATGGCAAGCATCTCTTCGCGGTTTATCAACCCTTCAATTTCGGGAATCGTTGGCGGAAGCAACGCGGCGGACAGCGGCCGGACGATAAGACCCTTCAGACCACTTTCGTTTTCTATTTTATTCAGCCGGTTTTTCATCTGGGACATCGGTCTTTGACCAATCACCTCGCCGGTGAAAATAAATCTTGCGCCGATTTCGGCCATCACGCGCCCGGCCTGCCGGAACATCATTATGCGGCAGTCGATGCACGGGTTAAGATGTTTTCCATATCCGTATTTCGGCGCCCGCAGCATATCGATGTACTCGTCGCCCATGAAAATGGTTTTAATTTCCAACTCCATCTCACCCGCCAGCTGATGCGCGGCGCTTTTGCACCCGTTGCTTTTTTTCGTGCATGTGCAAAAAGGAGACATGAAATTCAGCACGGTTATGTCGAAGCCGAGTTTAGCCATCAGCTTGACTGCGATTGTGCTGTCCAGCCCGCCGGAAAGCAGGCCGAGCGTTTTTATTTTTTTTCTGTCCATATCGTATTCGTCCTGTTAGTCGACCTCCATCTTGATGTCGATGAACGCCTCCTTTTTAACGCTGTTTAGCCAGTCTTCCTGCACTTCCATTACCAGTTTTTGGTATATTTTGTTTTCAATTTTAGGCCGCACCTCATCCATCGGCAGAAACTTCGAGGTGGTTTTGGATTCCATTTTTATAAGGTGATAACCAAACCGCGTCCGCACCGGCCCGCTGATTTCCCCCGGCTCGAGGGCAAACGCGGCATCTTCGAATTTTTTTACCATCTCACCTTGCGATACCTCGTTGAGCAGGCCGCCGCTAGTGGCCGAAGGCCCCTGCGAATATTTTTTTGCGGCGTCACCGAAATCAAGTCCTCCAATAATCTCCCCGCGGATTTGCGTTATCCGCTTCAACGCCTTTTTTGCTTCCTCGTCGGATGCCTCATTTTTCACAATAAGTATAATGTGCCTTACCCGCATTTTCGGTTTTACCTTGAACTCGTTTTTTTGTTTTTCATAATATTCCGCTATGTCTTCGTCGGTAAGCTGCACCTGCGAGCGCACTTCCCGCGCCAGAACCTTGCCGGCCATAAGCTGATCTTCCATCGTCTGTCTATAGCGTTCCATGGTAAGCCCTTCCCTCACGAGGAGTTTGTTGAACTCTTCTTGTTCCACCCCCATTCGTTTACGGATTCTTTCCACCGCCTTGTCTATCTCCCTTTCGGTTATTCCGATCTCCTTTTCTTTACCCACTTGCAGTATCAGTTTTTCGTCTATCATGATGTCCATGGCTATTTTCCAATTTCCGCTGCTTTCGGGGTCCGGGAAAATACCGGCTGTTTTCATCTGAAAAACACGCTCGCGCAGCTCGCTGTACAGTATTATTTCACCGTTAACCTCCGCAGCTATCCGGTCGATCGTCTCCGCATATGCGGAGACGGATACCGCGAGAGTTACGGCTATTACAGACCGTATAAACGGTCGAAATATATTACGACTGCCGATTTTTTCCTGACTTCGGACATCTACTGCGCGAATTTCCTCTCCTGCTGTTCGTTAAACATTCCGTCGAATATTCTTTCTTTGGCCTCGATGCCTTTCATT
>BTTC01000194.1:0-3860 GCA_036244935.1 bacterium
TAATGGCGGACTTGGGCGTTCCGGTTATTTTCGACGCCAGTCATTCCGTGCAGCTTCCCGGCGCAAGTGGAGAGTCGTCCGGCGGTGAACGGAGATTCGTGCCTCCTTTGTGCAGGGCCGCCGCCGCCGTAGGCGTGGCGGGAATTTTTATGGAAGTTCACACAAACCCGGATAACGCCCCATGCGACGGGCCCAACATGATACGCATAAAAGATCTGCCGAAACTGCTTGCCGATATCTGCAGTATCGATAAAGTGGCAAAGCGCCTGCCTTGATAAGCAAGCGCCGGGCTTGCTTCGTTTACATAACCCGCGCCGGGTTTGACAGTGCTGCGGGCATCATTTAGCATCTCCGTTTACACTTAAGAAAGGCGGGTAATAATTGGATACGACCACTTTGGCCGCGGCGAATTCCGATGGAATGATAGACATGGTGCTGCACTCCGGGCCTGTAGCCAAGTTCGTTATATTTTTGCTTCTTTTTTTCTCCGTCATATCGTGGGCCATAATGATCTTCAAGCTGATAGGGTTTAGAAAAATCCATAACGAAAACAGCGAGTTTTTAAGTATCTTCTCGCGTCGTAACAGCCTCGAAAGTATTTACAAGGCCAGCAAGGGTATGCGGAGCTGCCCCATGGCGCGGATCTTTTTTGCAGGGTATGTAGATTTTGCCGGCCAGTTCCGGGCATCGGGAGCCGCAACGGATATTGCCGAGGGGGATCAGCGCTATTTTCTGGATAAAATAGACAATATAACAAGATCACTGGAACGCACGGTCGCGCAGGAGATAACGCGCATGGAACGCTTCCTTTTCTTTCTTGCCACTACCGGTTCAACCTCGCCGTTTATCGGGCTTTTCGGGACGGTATGGGGGATCATGAAATCGTTCCGCATGGTGGGCATTACCGGCGCTTCGAGTATCGCCGTTGTGGCTCCGGGGATGGCGGAAGCCCTGGTCGCTACCGCTGCGGGGCTTGTAGCCGCCGTTCCAGCCGTTATCGGATATAACTATTTCACGCACCGCGTACGGGTGTTCGGAACGGAGATGGATAACTTCAGCCTCGATTTCCTTTCACTGATCGAGAAGAACTTCGTTAAAAAATGAGAAGACCGGCCAGGCGGTTCCGCAGAAGTTACACCGTGATGTCGGATATCAACGTAACGCCGTTCGTAGACGTAATGCTGGTGCTGCTGATTATCTTCATGGTTACGGCGCCGCTGGCAAGACACGGACTGGAAATAAAGCTCCCGACGGCCGCGACGAAGCCGATAAAAAAACAGGAAAAATGGGTTATCACCGTTTACAAGAACAGGAAGATATATTTCAACCAAAAGCCTGTGGAACTCAAGAAACTGGAAGAAAAACTTAAAGAAATGGTCAAAGCCGACCCGGCGGTGGAAATGTTTTTCAAGGCGGATAAAAGTTTGCCCTACGGCTACGCCGTAAGGGTAATGGCGGCGGTACGGCGGGCCGGCGTTAAAAACCTCGGCATGATAACCGAACCCGTGACTTTAAGAAAAAAGTAGCCTGGCGGATGCTGCTTCGTCTTGACCATGTAATCTGGCGCATGCCTGAACCGGGACACATCGACGAGTTTTTCAAATCGGTCGGAATATCTTTTCTGCTTCATGTGATAGTGATTGCCGGAATGTTCATTTATTCCAGCCTCGAGCCTGCCATACGAAAACTGCCGGAACCGGAAGCTTACGTGGTTCATCTTATGGACCCCGGGAAATTTAAAATCATCTCCCGGCCCGCCGAAAAAAAACGGCGCAAACGCGTAGAGCGTATGAAAACCCCGCCCGTAAAATCAATTGTAAAACCGAAAAAACTGGTTCCCATGGCTTCCAAAGACCACAAACCCGTCGTGAAAAAGGAGGTGGTAGAGCAAAAAGTAATTGAGCACGGAGGCAAAAAAACCGATCGGGCGGCCCAAGAGCTTGAGGTTACGAAAAAAGGCGGGATGATAGACATTAAAAGATTCCCGTACGAATGGTACCTGAAGGTCATGGAATCCAAGATATACCGTAACTGGGATACATTCAGCGTGAAGCTTAATGTTTCTCAACCCGTCCGCGTAACCGTTTATTTTTTGGTGGACCGCTTGGGAAAAATAAGGAAGCCGCGCGTAGAGGAGTCGTCGATGGATTTGGATATTGACCGGTCTGCGCTGGAGGCCGTTAAAAGCTCGGCGCCGCTGCCGCCGCTGCCGTCAGGATACAAGGATGAATATCTGGAGGTTTATTTTGGTTTCACGCTCGAAACAAACCGCTAGGATTCTGGCTATTGGCCTGGCGGCGTACTTTTTTTCCGTAACGTGCTTGTTTGCCGTGGAAGTGTATATTGACGTTGAAAGAAAAAGGGGCGGGCTGACAAAAATAGCCGTTTCCGAATTCTTTTTTTCGCCGAGCCCGGCAATGGAAAAACCAAACGAACCGCTGGGCAAAAGGGCCAGGGACATACTGGAGTTCGATCTCATGTTTTCCGGATATTTTCGGCTGGTTACCGAAGAATACGCTTCAAACGGCGCTGGCGGGAACGAAAATTCCGCCGCGGCGATAGATTGGGAGGGGTTGAAAGAGCTTGAGGCGGACGCCTTTATAAAAGGTTTGTATCAGGTGGACCATGACGGCGGGATAATCATAGAGGCGTGGCTTTACGACGTGGAAACGGGCGGACTGATTATCGGTATGCGGTATACGGGTGAAAGAAAACTTTTCAGGAAGATGGTTCACCGTTTCGCGGACGAGGTTGTTTACAGGCTGTCGGGCGAGCCGGGTATTGCCGAAACGCGCCTTGCTTTTATCTCGCGCGTAAAAGGCCGCAAAGAGCTTTTCATATGCGATTACGAAGGTTTTGGACTTGAGCAGGTAACGAGCTACCGCAGCATTGTGCTTTCCCCCGAATGGTCGCCATCGGGAGAAAGCATACTTTTTACCTCTTACCGGAACGGCAACCCTGATATTTTCTCCCTTGACCTTCAGTCAGGTACGACTTCCGTAATATCACAAAGGAAGGGACTGAATTCTTCCGCCGCATGGTCGCCCGACGGCAAAAAGATAGCCCTCACAATTTCGGTAAAGGGCAATTCCGATATATACATCGTCAACGCGGACGGCCGCCGGCTCCGCAGGCTTACGTTTGCCAGTTCAATTGAAACCTCCCCCACCTTCTCGCCGGACGGAAAAAGGATAGCCTATACGTCGGATTTTCCCGGCACCCCGCAAATTTACATAATGGATGCCAACGGGAGGAGACCGAAGCGGTTCACGTTTTCCGGCAACTATAACGCGGAACCGGCATGGTCGCCCAAAGGTGACAAGATAGCTTACGTCGGTCTTAACGATGAGAACTTCAATATTTTCGTAAAAAACGTTGGTGGAAGATCTGAAAAACAGCTGACCGCGTATATGGGTACCAACGAGCAGCCGTCATGGTCGCCCGACGGACGTAATATAGCCTTTTCCAGTACGCGTTCGGGAACCAGGCAGATTTATATAATGAATGAAAACGGAGAACACCAGATGCGGGTTACCAACCTTAAGGGCGGCGGATACAGTCCGTCATGGTCGCGTAGGGAGTAAAAGGCAAATGATTGGGCAAACTATTCCCAGCAAAATGGTGAAATATCAGATGCTCCCTTCCCACGACGCCGCTTGAGAGGGCAGCCGATAACTGCTAGACTGAAATAGCTATGAAACATCTGGCATTGCGCGCGAACGACCGCAAGACGCAAAAAAAGGTCGACAAGGTTCTGTCCGAGACGGTGGTTCACCGTCGCCCCTTTTCGATCAAGGAAGGGTTATGGCAGTTCGTGGTTTTCGGCCCGGACGGAAAAGGCGGCACCGTTATACGTGACG
>BTTC01000195.1:0-3854 GCA_036244935.1 bacterium
ATGGAATCACTCATGAACGTCCGGCTTCCTCACTTCAATATAGCGGCACACGCGGCGGTAATCGCAGAACATGCAGTCGGTTGGCGTTACTGAAAAATCTCCGGACTCCATACGTAGTACCTGCCCAAGAATTCTGCCGCCGAATTCCTGCGAACCGGCGATATCAAGAAGCATTTTAGCGTCCCTGACATCGTCGAACGGCGCCGGTTTTTTTTGCCTTGTGGAAAGTTTGGGTTCATTTTTCAGACCGTAGTACGCCCCGTATGCGCCGCGGGGTTGGGGGTTTTTATCGTGATGATGATGTATAAAGCGGTCCGAAAGCGCGGCGAAAAGATAAATCGGTACCTGGAAACTTTCGATGCAATATTTTTCGGACAAAAGAAGTTTCCTGTATTTTGAAATGTTGGTGGTATTCTTGTAATCCACGACTCGCAAAAGTTTTCTGCGGGGGATGTAATCCACCCTGTCGATCCTGCCTTCCAGACCGATCACTTCACCATCAAGATTTATGGTCAGCCGGTTATCGCGCGCGCCGAACTCAAGCTCGGTTTCGATAACCGAAAAGGGCTCTTCTTCAAATAACCGCTGTTCGTTTTTCAGGAAAAGCTCCAACGCCGCCAAGGTTTTTTCCTTTGTAATTTCCCAAAGCCTTTCGTATCCGGTCTGTCCTTTTTTCTCCCATTTTTCAAAAACCTGCGCAGCGCATTTTTTCATTTTTTCAAGCGCGGTTTCAAAAGCCGGCAGGCGCGGTCTTTCAGGATCGGCTTTCAAGCCGGAATAGTAACGGTCCAGCACGTCGTGGATGATAGAGCCCTGCGTGGTTCTTTCCGGCTCGGCGCGCGGCAGTTTAAGCGGTTCGCACCCCAGCGGTTTCGACAAAAAATATCTGAACGGGCATCCGGCGTATTTTTCCAGCTCGGTTGGCGAGTAGGCTCGTTTACCGATCTTTTTAAAAAACATGGCTAAAGCCGCGCCGCCGTTTATCCTGCCGGTGTAGGAAGTCGAATTGCGGGCGCGCTCTTCCGGGTCGAACTCCGAGTAAAATTTGAGGCGTTCCAGTTCAATCCGGCTTTTTTCGCACGAAAGCCAAAACGACCTGCCGGAGTTTTTGTTGTTTATGCAGTTGATGAAATAGTCGCGCAACCCTCCGGCGTCATCCGCCTCCTTTTGGAAAAGATCGTAAAGGAGTTTCGTTTCCCTCGCCCCGTTGTCGAGCTGTTCGTGGTACTCCTTGCCGAGCGCTACGGCGGGCGTAGTGGTTTCCTTGAGATTGGGGAACATCGCCGACGTCTCTTCCATGAACGACGAACGGTTAAGCTCCTCTCCGTTCAACTCGTGCGTGCCGTATGAAAGAATCAGCTTGACGGAAGCCGAACGCGCGGCGAGATAAAAAAGGAACGATTCCTCATCCCACGATTCGCCGAGACGGGAAAAAATCTGCCTCCCCCTGCGGCATTGCGGCGTTTCGGCAAGGATTGTTTCCGCATGGCGTTTGTTAAACTTGCTCTTCTCGTGTTCCGTCAGCAGGCTTCCGGTCTGGACGCGCCGGGGGAATTCACCGTCATGCAGCCCGCAGATAAAAATAAAAGGAAATTTTAAACCTGCCAGCTCGTTTGTAGTGAGAACATAAACGTGGTTACGGTTCGACCAGTCGGGCGTATGAACGTTGCCCAGGGCGCCAAGCAATAATTTTTTCAGATCGTGCCATGCAAAAGGCGAGTTTTGAAGTGAATGGCCGGCAAGAGAGGATTTCATTTCGTCCATAACTGTTTCAAAACGCGCGCGGCAGTAATAATCCCTTATGTAAAAACTTTGGGAAACCTTCAGGCTGCGCGGCGCCAACAGTTTTGTAATTATCGCCGAAAAAGTTTTCAGGCAATCTCCCGCGCGCACCGCTTTGGAAAATTTTTCTATGGACGCCAACAGTTTGACAACCCTATCCGTGGCGATATTCAGGTTCTTGTCGGTTTTCGATCTTTTTCGGACCGCGGCCAGCCTTTTTTTCCAGTACGACAAAGACCCGCTGATAATCCCCGCGTCAATGATCCTGTTTTCCAGTTCGTGGGTATGCAGCGAATCCGGCAGCAGGGAAAAATATTGCGACGCTGCAAGTTTCACAACTTCATCACGGTCGAAATCGGTTTCGATAACCCGGAAGACGCCGAGTATGGTTTTTACGTAGGGGTTCGCCCGTACCGGTATCCCGCGTTTCAGGTAGACCGGTATTTCTGCGCGCCGGAAAACATCTTCCACAATCGCGCCGTATTTCTCCAACCCTCGGAAAACGAGGCAGAAATCGGACCACTTCCTTTCGCCCTTAAGCTGTCTTATGCGCTGCGCCGCCTCTTCGATTTCGCGGTAGCGGCCGGAGTTTTTTATAATCTCCACGCTGCCGTCGAGATCGGATTCAAGCGGTTCGATCTTTTCATCGTCAAAAAGTATGGATGTAAAAAGGTTCAGCGGATTTTCCGGCTTTAGCATTTTTTGCGAAAAGGAAAGCTCGATTTCCCCGGCGGCGTCCTCCATGCTTTGGAACTTCTGAATGTTGCGCTCTACGAAATCAAACACCTTCCGCCTGTCGTCCGGCAGCGGAAAGTGGATAACCACCTTTTTCATCAGTCCAAGCCGGCGTATAAGCTCGAACCGGAGCGGCGTAAAGTGAAAGATATCGTGAAAGTGTATTTCGTCGAACCCGGCCAGAGTGCGTGGCGGCCTGTCTATTGCGCCCAGCTTTTCTATCAAAGCCATTCCCGCATCCGCCGTATCCGTAAGGCCGCCTTTACGCAGACTGCGGTTATAGCGGTGGAAAATTTTTTTTACCCATTCCTCTTTGCCCCGGGCGAAGCCGCTTATGGAATCAAGATCGGCGTCCGTTACCAACCCCAGTTTTATCTGCTGTATCAGGTCGCCGACGGCATGTATAAAACCCTCGCTTTGCGGCAGTGCGGAAAGAGCCGGGTCTTTCTTGAAATGTTTTTCCGCCGCCACGGCATCGTGCAGCAGCAGCCACCGTTCAACGTCGCCGACGGGATGATGCGGAACAAGCTCCGCGATCAGTTTATTTTCAAAATTGGAAACGGTGGTGATGGAACGGGAAAGCAGTACGCCGGAACCGTCTCTGGGAAAAAACGCACCCAGTACCTGATCCGCCTTAAGCTTCGCCGGATAAACATGTAAAATCACTTTCCCGTTGTCATGGTTCGACAGGTTCACCATAACGTAGTGGCCGCCATCAAAAGCATGTTCGGATAATACATCAACTTTTGATTCCCGGCTCTCTCAATAATCCAGGACAGCAAGGGGGTTGTTGTTTAAAGGTTGTCTAAAAAATTCCCTTTTCGCGCAGCAGTTCTATGCCGCGTTTTACGGCTTCCGGCTTTTGGTGAGACTTTGGTTCCATCACGCGGATGGTATCCGGCTTCAGGTATCTTTTTATCATATCGAAATCCACTTCGCCTATGCCCGGCGCCATATGATCGGTGTAACCCTGCACATCGTGAAGGTGAACGCCCGCCAGATGCGCGGAGAAGGTTTCCAGCATCAACCTATGGGCAACGCCGAAGAGTGTTTGTTGGACATTGGCATGACCCGCGTCGTGCCAATAACGGAGCCTGCCGCCTTTGAAGAGGTTGAATATGATCCCGAACTCTTCAAGATTCGGCAGCTCGGTAAAATAGTATCTGTTTTCCAGCCCCACATTGATCCCGATCCTTTCCGCCTCCATGTTTATTTCGTCAAGGCTTTTGAGTAGGGATTGAAAACTCTTTTTTCCTGCCGCGGTTCTAGCCAGCATCATCTCGTGCAGCACGGTGCGGGAACCTGCAGAAGCGATTTTACCTTCGTCGTAAAGTTTC
>BTTC01000196.1:0-3830 GCA_036244935.1 bacterium
GATACTGCGTATAGTGGATACGATAGAGGATTCAAAGGTCGGCCTTGAGACAAAGCAGAGGGTTTTTAACGACTTAATACGTGTATTGAAATCGGAAACCGTTTCGTCCCAAAAGGAAGCGGCTCTCCGGGAGACGCTGCTGAACGATATCGATTATACCTACGAGCGCATACTGCTGGAAAACGTCGGCTCCGTTCTGGAAGTATTCCGCAGTTTTAGACACGATGAACAACGCGCCATTTCCGGCTGCGCCGACGAGATGTTTCGCGGCATGATGAAGTTCCAGACCGAATCCGTAAAAGATTTTATTCAGCAAGAGGAGTACTGCTATTACGTTGCCGGTCTGGTTGGCAAGATGGATAACAACCTGTTCTATTTCGGCGGACATATAAACAGCCGGCTGCGCGATGAGCTTGCAGACTGTTCCAAGCGCTACGGTATCGGATTGCAAAAGGTGAACGTACTGCGTGACGTGGCGTACGACATACCGATGGGAAGATATTTCTGGCCGCTGGATATTTTGAAAAAACACGGACTGACCTACGAAACGCTTTGTCTGGCTGAAAATCGCAAACAGGCGATGGACGTTTTAAAAGAGATGGTAAAAAACGCCCTGCCCTATCTGGAAGACGGAGTTGAATATATCACCCGTCTGCCGAGAACCGCCGTAAGGGTGCGTCTGTTCTGCATTATACCGCTGTTCATGGCCATAAAATCGTATGGAAAATGCGTCGGCAATGAAAACGTTTTCGTTAAAGGTAAAAAGGTGAAGATAGGAAAAGACGACGTGCAAAGCGTAATCCGGCTTTCCTTCATGCTGGTTTCATCGAACTGGGCTATTAGGCGATGGTACCGAAGCTGCGTCGAATCGGTAAGAGGCGGGCTTTTTGATGTAAACGAAAAATGATTTTTTTTACTGCGAAGAGACCTCTGAAAAATCATGTCCACGAAGTTGTTTGTGAAGATTGCCGTTCACAAATCCCCTCCTTCGTTTAGAAGGAGGGGACGAAGGGGTGGTTTCCAATTGCTTAATTTAAAACGTATTAAATTGAAAACCCTTCCGGCCCTTCGGGCCACCTTCCCTTGCAGAAGGGAAGGATTAATTTTAGCATCAGTGATTCTATGAGTTTTTCTACAGGTCTCACTACGAAATCAATATGGAATCTTCATGCCCGCAAGGCAGGCCGCGTCGTAGACTTTTTTAAAAGCTGCGCCGGTTTTTTTCGCCAGCCTGCTTACATCGTCGAATTCCGGTTTTAAACGAATCTCCCCGGATGGCGTTACCGCCGATTTGAGTCGAACCAATCCGTAACTGGTCTTTATTTTGAATACCTTACGGGCAAGTTCAGTACGATTTACCTTATATTCCCGCACCCCCAGAGTGGTAGTTTCCTCAAAGACCATGCTGCGCAGACGAGCCGTCTTGTGATCTTCACAAATAACAGAAAAGCAAAAAGCCTGCCTGCCCTTTTTCATGACAATGGGGGTTACCCATACGTCCAGCGCACCGGAGGAAAGAAGCTTTATTATTGCATGGTTCACCGCTTCCGGCGTGATGTCGTCGATGTTGGCCTCTATTACGGTAAGGTTTTTGGCAATAACCGCTGCGTCATGCGCTTCGCCGATGATTATACGCAAGAGGTTCGGCACGCCGTCTTTCCTTTTCGTGCGACCGGCGCCGTATCCGGTTTTTGATGGTTTCATGTGGGGGATCGAACCAAACCGGACGCAAAGCGCCGCTGCTATGGCAGCTCCGGTGGGAGTGGTTAATTCAAACTCCGAATTACCGCCGTAAACCGGCACGCCTTTCAGAATTTCCACGGTCGCAGGAGCGGGGATCGGCATAACGCCGTGCGACGTTTTTTTTATGAAACCGCTGCCGACGGGAACGGCCGATGAATAAAAACTTTCTATTCCGAGTTTGCAAAAACCTATGGCCGCCCCGACTACGTCGATTATGGAATCAAGCGCGCCGATCTCGTGGAAGTGAACGTCGTCCACTGCCGTGCCGTGGATTTTCGCTTCCGCTTCGGCGATCCTTTTAAATATCTTGAGCGACAACAGTTTCGCCTTTTCATCGAGTCCGCTTTTTTCAATCATCCGTTTTATCTGGATGTAGCTGCGGCTTTTTTGTTTTTTCGTTTCCTTAACCTCAAACGCGGTCGCGGTTATGGAACTGCGCTTCACCTTTTTTGCGCTTAATTGATAACCGCTTATGCCCAGTTTTCCTTCAAGCTCCGCGCGTAAATGGGAAAGCGGCAGACCCGCATCCAGCAGCGCGCCTAACACCATATCGCCGCTGATGCCGGAAAAAGCGTCGAGATAGGCGATCTTCATCTGGAGCCGTATGCGGTTGAAACGATCCGGTGCGCCAGTGCGCCAGCGCCGAAACCGTTGTTGATGTTTACAACGCCAATCCCGGCGGCGCAGGAGTTAAGCATGGCAAGAAGCGGCGCTATGCCGTCGAATACCGCGCCGTAACCCACCGACGTAGGCACCGCCACTACCGGCGCGGAGACCATACCGCCAACTACGCTGGCAAGCGCGCCGTCCATGCCTGCAACCACGACGATGCAGTCCGCTTCGTATAGAGCTTTTTTCTGATCCAGAAGCCGGTGGATGCCAGCTACGCCCACGTCGTAAACCGTTGTTACGTTTGTACCCATTATGTCCGCGGTTAACGCCGCTTCCTCCGCCACCGGTATGTCGGACGTACCCGCCGTCATTACAAGCAGATTGCCGCGTCGTATCTTTCTTCTTTTTTCTATTGTTATCACTCCGGAGGGTTCGTGGAATTTTGCTTTGGCGGATACCTTTTTTATGGCGTTGTATATTTTCCTGTCGCCGCGCGTTGCAAGCAGCGAATCCGAATGGGCCAGAAGTTTTCGCGCTATCTCGGCTATCTGTTTTGAAGTTTTGCCAGGACAAAAAATCACCTCGCAAAAACCCAGCCGTTTTTGACGGTGATGGTCCGGCTTTGCGAATACAATATCTTCGTAGCCCATCGAGTTTATAATTCCCGACGCCTTGCCGGGTGATAGTTTGCCGCTTTGTACCTGTTCAAGCGTTTTTTTTAATTTGTTTTTATCCATAAAATTCGTCTTTCAACTTTCGCGTCATAAGGTTTTGTACAGCCTCTTTGGGATTCTTATCTTTGTGGCAAACATAATAAACCTCGTTGCAAAGCGGCATGTCAACCGACATCTTTCGGGAAAGCCGGTGTATGGACAGGCTCGTGCGTACGCCCTCGGCAACCGCCGTTGCTCCGGTCATCAGCCGGGAAATCGATTCGCCTTTGCCGAGGTTATAACCTATGGTGCGGTTGCGGCTCAGTTCGCCGCCGGCCGTAAGCAGCAGATCGCCCACCCCTGAAAGTCCCGCAAATGTTTTTTCATGCGCGCCCATCTTGAGACCCAGCCGCACCATCTCCGCAAGTCCGCGCGTTATTATGGCGGCGCGCGCGTTGTGACCGTATCCAAGCCCGTCGGAAATTCCCGCCGCTATTGCGACCACGTTTTTTACCGAGCCTCCCAGCTCCACGCCTATAAGATCGTCGTGCCTGTATACTCTTAAATTTTCGTTGCTTAATACTTTCTGCACTGCTTCGGCGCTTGCCGCGTCGCGTGACGCCGCCGTTATCGCGGTGGGAAGAAACATGGCCACCTCCCGCGCAAAAGACGGCCCGGAAATACAGACGAGCCTTTCGGCAATTTTTTCAGGCAGGTGCTCACTGAAAATCTGCGACGGCAGCCGCAGCCGTTCGTTTTCTATACCCTTGGTGGCGGATACCACAATCGCATCTTCACGAATGTGCGGTACCATCCCTTTTA
>BTTC01000197.1:0-3809 GCA_036244935.1 bacterium
GTCTATCGAAAGCGCCTTTTTGTATTCCGTTATGGCTTCCCTGAAACGTTTCTTCCGCCTTAACGCAATGCCGAGACGGTTGTAAACGTCCACGCTTTCGTTAATATCCAGCGAACTCCGGAAAGCGTCTGCGGCCAGATCGTTATGGCCGTGCTGCAGATATGTTTCGCCGATCTCCTTGGACAAATCTGAATTGTTGGGGTTGTTTCTTACGGCGGACTTGAACGCCTTTCCCGCCTCGTCGACATTCCCGTTTTTTATAAAAAGTTTTCCCAGCGTGAGCTGTTTTTCCGAGTTGTTCGGGCTTATCGCAGTGGCCAGCTGCAGCGACCTTATTGCGCTTACTTCATCGCTTTTCTTAATGTAATAATCGCTCAAGCTGTGGTGAACCTTTATATATCTGGGGTTGAGGGAGACCGATTTCTTGTAATACTCCTCGGCGTTACTTTCCTTGCCCATCATTTCGTGGCACTGGCCGAGGGCATGATTTATACGTGCGCTTTTGGGTTTGATGGAAAGGGCCTTCTCGTATTCTTCAAGAGCTTTTTCCAGCATTCCGTTATCTTTATACGCGTTCCCCAGCTTTATGTGAACTTCCGAATCCGGCGGGTTCTGTTTTTTACCCAGTACCAGCTGTATCTTTTTTTCAAGGGTGTCCGCCGTAAAAGGTTTGATGATATAAGCATCCACGTCTTCCTCTGCGGCCTGCGCTATGTATGAATCGTTTGACTCCGCCGTGATTATCAAAAAGGGGATGTCCCGCAGGGAAGGCTCGTCCCTGACTTGCCGTAAAAGCTCCAGGCCGTGCATTCTGGGCATATAGAGATCGGCAATAACGAAATCTACGGCATTAAGTTTCAACTTATCAAAAGCCGTATCGCCGTCGTCCGCCTCTACAACGCTCACATAGCCTACGATGCTGAGCATATTGCGGATGGTTTTGCGCGAGTTCGGCAAATCGTCCGCAACGAGAATCCTGAATTGTTTTCTATCTTTTGGATCAGCCATTTTTAGGGATTACGAAATAAAATTCACTTCCGCGTTCTACGATGTTCAGCCCGACGCGGCCGCCGTGTTCCTCTACGGCTATTTTACAAAACGGCAGACCCAGGCCGGTTCCACCCATACGTCTATGCGTCCTCATTTCAGCCTGTACATACTTGTCAAATATCATTTCCCCGTATTCGGACGGAACTCCCGGTCCGGTATCCTTAAATATCATTTTAACAAAATTATCATCCTGTTTTACCATTACCGCCAAATTGGCTCCGGGAGCGGAAAATTTCAGCCCGTTGGAAACGAAGTTTGAAATCACCCGGCCAATTATCTTCTCATCTGCCATGACTTCAAAGTCACCATCTCTGATCAGGTTTATACGCACGTTCTTCTCACGGGATGTTTCCGAAAACGCCCTGATCTCCTTTTCGGCAATCTCGCCCATGTCGAAAAGTGTTTTATCGAGGTTCAACGCGCCGGATTCCATTTTCCCCATATCGAGCATATCCGTAATCATCCGGTGCAGCCGGAGGCTGCCCTCGTAGGCAATGACGGCGAATCCGCGATCCCTTTCGGAAATATCACCGCTTTTTACAAGAAGATCGATGTTTGCGCTTATTTCCATCAGCGGCGCCTTAAGGTCGTGCACCACCATTTGCACAAGGTCGTTTTGAAGAGCGGATCTTTCCTCCATGCCGGAGAAATCGGATTGCGGCGGCCTGGACGGTTTTTTATCCGCCATTAGCTGTCAAGCGGATATCTGGTCTGCAAGACGCAGATATAGAATTGCCGCAGCGGAGCGGACTTCCTCGTTTTCATCCGTTATCGCATTCATTACGGGCGGCAGGCATTCGGGGAATTTAAGGTTGCCCAGCCCGTTTAAAGCGGCTTTGCGTACCTGCCACGCTTCGTCTCCGCACGCTTCAGCAAGGACGGGCACCGACTTTTCGGATTTCGTATTACCCAGCGCTATTGCAATCGTCCTGCGCACATCGGGGTTGGAGTCAGATTTTAACGCCTCCACAAGCGGATCGAGCGCATCCGGGGATTTAATTTTATTAAGCGCGATCACCGCTTCGATTCGGACGGTGAACCTGGGGTCTTTCAGCAGGGGGATAAGCGCGCCGACACCGGAAGCGTATTTTATTTTACCCAGCGCGTTTGCGGCGCTTTTTCTGATTTCCCACGCCTTGTCAGCCAAAAGCTCAACAAGTTTTTGAGCAGCCGGCTCGGCTTCCATATTGCCGAGGCCCGTTATGGATGCGATTCTTACGTTGTCGTTGCTGTTTCCGAGGACGTCGATAAGCGGCAGCACGGCAATATCCGGCTTGAATCTACATAACGCCAGCGCAGCGGCCCTCTTGATCTTCCACATCCCTTCGGGCGGTTTTTTTTCCTGCCCTCCCATGGGAACGGATGCGCCCGCAGGCTCTTTTTCGGGTATGTCCGAATCACCTTTTGCGGAAACGGCCTGCAGGATGGCCTTGCGGACGTCGCCGTTTTGCGGATTGAGAATGGCGATCAGCAGGTCAACGGCGTCTTCAGCGCCGATTTCCGCAAGAGCGTTGATAGCCGCTTCACGGACTGGCGGGAACTTGTCCTTAAGAAGTTTCGCCAGCGGGGTTTTTGCCGTAACCGCTTTCAAGCTGCCGAGGGCTTTTGCCGCCGCGCGGCGAACGTTGGCGTTTTCATCCCCGCATGCCTTTATCAGAAGATCAGACTGTTCCATATCACCTCGGCGTTTGATTCATCATCAGCGGAATACGACTACCGTTAAAATTTATCAAATTCTGGTTGAATTAGAAAGCGTTTATCCTTTGACAAGGCAGCCGACCACAACGTTCCCTGCTAACATCTGCTTTTTACCGGGTTACTTTCACCGCTTCGGTACACTATACTATGCGCCTAATAAGTAAGGTGAAAAATGTTTAAAGGATCAATCGTTGCCATTGTAACGCCGTTCGACGGCGGCGTGCCGGACAAGGCCCGCTTCACGGAGTTGGTGCGTTGGCACATAGAAAACGGGGCGCACGGGATTGTTCCCTGCGGTTCCACGGGCGAGTCGGCAACGCTTGACCACAAGGAACACGAGCAGGTAATCGACTGGACGGTGAAGGCGTCGGACGGCCGTATAAAAGTCATAGCCGGTACCGGCAGTAACTCCACGTCGGAGGCGATAGAACTTACGCGCGCCGCGAAGGACACCGGCGCGGACGGCGCGCTGTTAATATCTCCCTACTACAACAAACCGACGCAGGAAGGCGTGTACCGCCACCATATGGCGATAGCGGACGCGGTGGAGATTCCGCAGATTCTTTACAACGTTCCGGGACGCACGGCGCTTGACATTGCGCCGGAGACAATCGCGCGGCTTGCGCCGCATCCGAACATCGTCGGCATCAAGGAGGCGACCGGCTCGCTTGAACAGGCGATGGATATAATCGCCCTGTGCCCGGATGATTTTGTTCTGCTTTCCGGCGACGACTCGATAAACTTCCCGCTGCTTGCGGTGGGCGGCAAGGGATCCATCTCCGTTACGGCAAACGTATGGCCCAAAAAGATGGCCATGATGCACAACTTGTTCTTCGAGGGTAAAGTTGAAAAAGCCAGAGAGCTGCATTACGAAATGCGCGAACTGCACAAGGCGATGTTCATCGAAACCAATCCGATACCGGTAAAAACCGCCGTTGCCATGATGGGCAAAATAAAAGAGGAGTTTCGCCTGCCGCTTACGCCCATGTCCGATGCAAACAAAAACCGGCTTGAAACGGTTTTGAGAAATTTTAACCTTCTCGTTACCTGATCCCGCCCGA
>BTTC01000198.1:0-3765 GCA_036244935.1 bacterium
AGTTTTCACCGGACGGCGAATTTCTTGGCATGTGGGGCAATAGCGATAAGAGCCCGGGCGGGTTTACCGTCGCCGCCGGCATCGGCATAGACCAGCGGCGGAACCTTATCTACATCGCGGACTTCTACAATAAGCGCGTGGTAAAATTCGATCTGGACGGAAAATTCATCACGCAGATCGGCGCTACCGGCAGAGTGTGGAGCGGCTCGCTTCATTATCCCACCGATGTTTTCGTAGATGATCGTGGAAACGTTTACATAGCAGACGCATACAACAACCGCATCCAGGTTTTCGACGAGCGAGGCGAATATTTTGCTAAATGGGGCGGCCCGCTGGGACTGGGCATGCCGGGCAAACGGCGCGGTTGGTTCAAAGTTCCTTCGGGCGTGGCGGCGGATAACGATGGCCGCATCTACGTGGCCGATAGCGCCAACCATAGGGTGGTCGCTCTTTCCGCGAAAGGCCGGTTCCTTGCGGAATGGAAAATGGAGGTAAACGTCGCGTTGCATACCCCCACAAAGGTGGCGGCCGGAAGCAAAGGCGTCATCTACGCCGTTGATACCGCCGAAAACCGCATAGTCGCGCTAAAATACTCCGAAAGATAAAAAAGAAACGTACATACAAAGCGGCCAACGGTGGCAAATCCGCGCATATGTAAACCTTCCCATCCGGGTGAAATTAATCCTTGACTCCGTAGGTAGGTATAGGGTTTAAGATTCAAAATAGGTGAAAATGGAAAAGGTAAAAGCTGATCTGGGAAAAATCGCTTCAACGGTAACCGGCTGGTTTCCGCAATTGAATGATGATGAACGAACACTGTCAATCCAGCTTTACAGGCTTTTGGCGAACGGCAAGCCAGTATATCCGGAAGAAGCGGCAAAAGCGGCCGGAATGCCAAGCGAAAAAGTGAATGAAATCCTTAACCGCTGGCCGGGCGTGTTTTACGACGATGATAAAAACATAATCGGCTACTGGGGACTGGCGATACGAAAGATGAATCACTGCTTCGAAGTGGACGGCAAAACGTTTTACGCATGGTGCGCGTGGGATACCCTTTTTATTCCGGCGATTATCGGGAAAAGCGCAAAAGTGGAATCCAGATGCCCGGCCACAAAGAACACCATCCGGCTTACCGTTACGCCCGACGGCGTGGAAAGCGCCGACCCGGACGACATCGCCGTATCATTCCTGCTACCTGAAACTGGTAACGAACTTGAAAGTATTACCACCAGCTTCTGTTGCCATGTTCACTTTTTCAGCTCGCTGGATGCAGCCTCGAAGTGGGTTTCGCAACATCCCGGAACGTTCGTACTTTCCCTGAAAGATGCCTTCAAGCTAGGGCAATTGAAAAACGAAATCCAGTACGGGGATATTATTAACCAATAAATTTCTATAGGAGGAAGATACAATGAACTATACCAAGAAAATCTTTTCGGTCATCGCTGTGCTTTCGCTACTTGTGGTGGGATGGAGCGGCGCTTTTTCGCCGTCAATCGCAAAGTCTCAAAAGGGCATGAAAAAGCCACCCGATTTTCAAACGATGGTTCCGTCGAAATACGGTTTCAACGATACGGTCGACATGCTTAAAGCGGCTATCGAAGGCGAAAACCTGATGGTTATTAAGGAAATCAACGCGCAAAAAATGCTACGCATGGTGGGTGTTCAGGCGAAGGGAATGAAGCAGATTCTTTTCTTCCACCCTCGATTCATGAAGCGCATCATGAAAATCAATAAACACGCAACCATAGAACCGCCGCTTAAAATCGCCGTTATGGAAAAGCCCAACGGAAAAGTCATGGTCAAGTATATCAAGCAGACCTACATTTTTAGCCGCTATGAAGGTATGGAAAAGGTTGGCGTGGAGTTGGATTCGCTACTGGCCAAAATCGTCAAAAGCGTACAAAAATAAATATGGAGGGCAAAAAAATGCCTGATGTAAAAGACAACAAACGCGCGTTATTGATACTGCTTGCCTTTATCACCGGCGGCGCCGTTCCTATACAAATAGTAACATTGTCTTTCGGGTACGCCCAGTACGTAAAGCAGGTATCTCTTGGCCCAAAAGTCATTATGACCGCGCATGAGTTCGCGAAGTTTTACATCCCGCTGGTATACATTCCCGCGCTGATTTTACTTGTGGCCGTTACGTTCTACTGCCGCCGCCGTTATCCCGATCTGTTCCGGCGCATTGTAATCGGGCTGGGCATGGGCGCTATCGCCACGGTTTCGCTGGACTTTTTCAGACAGATGGGCGTGATAAACGGATGGCTTCCGGGCGATACCCCGGTAATGTTCGGCAAGATGGCCACCGGTAGCGGCAGTTTCAACATATTTTACCCAGCGGGAATTTTTATTCATTTCATGAACGGAGCGAACTTCGGTCTTTTTTACGCCTTTGTATGGGGAAAAAGAAAAAGTTATGCATCGGCTGTCGCATGGGCAACGCTATGGCTTGTCCTTGTTGAGATAGGCATGATGACGCTTCCCCCCATGGCGCCTATGGTCGGCATGTTTGGATACAATTTCGCGTGGCCGCAACTTTTCCTCCTGACATTGGCGGCGCACATTGCGTTCGGCGTTACCCTTGGAATTCTTGTTCAGCATTTCCTCAAGGAGGAGGATCGTGGAGAATTTTTTGATTTTCTCAAAGGTTCGGCATAAGGAGTAAAAAGATATGGATTGTTGCAACAACGCGACGGAACGCCCGGATTTGATTATCCTCGGCGGCGGGTCGGCGGCGTTTTCAGCCGCGCTTAAAGCCGAAGAGCTTGGCGCAGAGGCGGTGATTATAAACGACGGCCTGCCGATGGGCGGTACGTGCGTGAACGTCGGCTGTGTTCCCTCCAAAACACTTATACGCGCGGCGGATGCTTTGCATAAAACTAAACGCAATCCGTTTAACGGCATCGGGCTTACGGGCAAAATAACCGACTTCAAAGCAATGATCGCCCAGAAAAAAGAGCTTGTAGAAGGATTGCGGCAGGCGAAGTATCTTGATGTTATAAAGGATTCGCCCAACATAACGTTGATGGAAGGGCACGGCATCTTCGTCGATTCAAACACGGTAAGCGTAAACGGTAAAAACCTGCAAGCCGGGCGCGTCATAATAGCAACCGGCTCGTCGCCGCACATACCTCCGATACACGGACTTGAAAACTCCGGCCATCTTACAAGCCAGACGCTGTTCGAGCTTGAGGAGCTTCCCGAATCGCTGATTGTTCTGGGCGGGCGCGTTATAGCGTTGGAGTGTGCGCAGATGTTCGCGCGTTTCGGTACAAAGGTAACAATTCTGCAAAGGTCGTCGCGCATATTGCCGACGGAGACGGAAGACGTTTCGAGGGAACTTGCCAAACATATTGAGTCGGAAGGCATACGGATAGTTACTGATGTGCGGATAGAGTCCGTCAAGCGCGAGGATTCCGGCGTAAAGATAAGCGCATTGGTGGGCGGCGCGCCTGAAAGTTTCAGCGCGGAGCATCTGCTAACAGCCCTCGGACGCAGGCCGAACAGCGATGGAATCGGGCTGGAAAACGCGGGCGTTAAAACGGCCGGCGACGGTAGCCTGCTGGTGGACGAAGAGCTTCGTACTACATCCGATGGAATCTACGGCGCGGGCGACGTAACGGGCGAGCCGATGTACGTCTACACGGCGGCTTACGAGGGGAAGCTTGCGGCGGAAAACGCGCTTGGCGGTTCATCAAATAAACGCGATTACACCGCACTGCCGTGGGTCATTTTTACCGATCCGCAAATAGCGGGCGTCGG
>BTTC01000199.1:0-3761 GCA_036244935.1 bacterium
CCGCTTCAGGCAGAACGGACTCCGGCGTCCATGCGCTGGGGCAGGTTTGCAACGTAAAAGCAATCTTGCGGATGGACAACAGGGCCTTGATGATGGCTCTCAACTCGATGCTGCCGAAAGATATTTCCATCAAAAGCGCAGAGACGGCGCCGAACGGTTTCAACGCGCGAAGGGACGCAAAGTGGAAAAAATACCGCTACGTGATTCATTACAGTTCCATCCCGTCGCCGCTTATCGCACGCACGTCGTGGCGCGTTCCGGCGCATCTTGATGTAGGATCAATGCGAAAGGCAGCCGCGCAGCTTGCGGGCGAGCACGATTTTTCATCGTTCATGGGCGCCCGCAGTTCGGTAAAAACTACGGTAAGAACCGTTACGTCGCTTTCGATAAGAAGAAAAGGAGATATGCTTGTGTTTGAAATAACCGGTAACGGTTTTCTCAAATATATGGTTCGCAACATCGTCGGCACGCTGGTGGAAGTCGGCAAGAAACGCTTTTCCGCAGACGAGATGTCTAAAATCCTCAAGTTGAAGGATCGTAAAAAGGCGGGCCCCACCGCGCCCGCGCATGGGCTTTTTCTGGTTGAGGTAGGTTACGAATGATACATCCGACGAAAAAAGAATTTATCGAACTTTCAGGCAAGGGCAACCTTGTGCCGGTATACCGCGAACTTTTTGGAGACCTGGAAACGCCCGTAGGGGCATTTATGAAAATCTCAAAAGGATCGAAATACGCCTTCCTGCTGGAAAGCGTTGAGGGGGGCGAAAAGATCGGGCGTTACACCTTCCTCGGCGCCGATCCAAAACTTGTCATCAAAACCTCGGGTAACACGGTCACGCGCATATCCGGCGGCGACGCAGTGGAATCCACGTTGACCGGCGACCCGCTGGAGGAGATAAAAAAAATCATGTCGCAGTACAAGCCGGCGCCGTTTGAGGGTCTGCCGCCGTTTTACGGCGGCGCGGTGGGCATGATAGGTTACGACTGCGTCCGGTTTTTTGAGCGTCTTCCCGACGTTGCCCAAAAGGATACAGACATGCCGGATATTGTGTTCATGATTACCGATTCGCTGGTGGTATTCGATAACATAGCGCGGACGATAAAAGTTCTTGTTAACGCGTATCTGGATGAAAAAACCCCGGAAGCCGTTTACGATAGCGCGGTTGCGAAGATAAACGGCATAGTAAAACTTCTTGAGCAGCCGCTTCCGGTTAAGGAAAAACTGAAGGCTGCCAAAGACGAAACGGGCTTCATTTCCAACATCGGAAAAGAGACCTTTAAAGAATCGGTGCGCCGCTGCAAGGAATATATAAGGGAAGGCGACATCTTTCAGGTCGTCATGGCGCAAAGGCTTTCGATAAAGCTGGACGTACCCGCATTCGACGTTTACCGGGCGCTAAGGACGGTAAACCCGTCGCCGTATATGTACTACCTGAAACTGGACGATTGGGAAGTCGTTGGCGCATCGCCGGAAATTCTATCGAGAGCTCAAAACGGAAAAGCCGTGGTGCGGCCCATAGCGGGCACGCGCCCGCGCGGTAAAACCGAAAGCGAAGACGCTGCGTTGGAAAAAGAGCTTTTGTCCGATCAAAAGGAGCTTGCCGAACACGTCATGCTGGTAGATCTGGGCCGCAACGACCTGGGCCGCGTCAGCGAAGGCGGCAGCGTGGAGGTCACCGAATTCAAGTTCATAGAAAAGTATTCGCACGTTATGCACATCGTATCGAACGTGGAAGGCCGGTTGATTGAAGGAAAGGACTCGTTCGACGTAATACGCGCCACGTTTCCGGCGGGCACGCTTTCCGGCGCGCCGAAGATACGCGCTATGGAAATCATCGAGGAACTTGAACCGACAAGGCGCGGGTTTTACGGCGGCGCGGTGGGCTATTTCGGGTTTAACGGAAACATGGATACAGCCATCACCATCCGCACTCTGGTGATTAAAAACAAAACGGCCTATCTGGGTATCGGCGCCGGGATAGTGGCCGATTCCGATCCCGAAAGGGAATGGGGAGAGACGATGAACAAGGGACGTGCGCTGTTACGGGCGATAGAAATAGCCCGTAAAGGTTTTTTGTAAATCAAAACCTCATTGTCACCCTGAGTCTTTTCGTGATTCGTCCTTCGGCAGGCTCAGGATGACAAGCGTACAAAACAGATTGTTATTCGAAACCAGTATTACATCTGCGTCAGCAGTCTGTTGGGCGCTTCTAAAGCGCCGTGGTTCGTCCTGCGGCAGGCTCAGGATAACGGCTCACCATAATAAAAGAAGTCACCCTGAGCTGTTTGCCGTGAGCTTGCCGAACGCTCGAAGGGTTGCCATGACAAGCGTTATAGCGTTTCAAGCTCTGGCAGATACGATAGATATTCCAACAGGTCTGAATATCAAGACATTACGTATGTGCATCGTATTCATGGTAAAGCAATATGCTTTAGTCGTATAAAAGGGCCGTCTTCCCCTGTAAAAAATGTCCCCATGGCTTGCTGCAAAAAAAAACGCTTCGTAAGGGGGAATATTTTTGAGAAAATCTAATAAGAGGTCTTTTATCCAAAAGGAGAAGTGTTGTCAGAAATACAATGAGTTATCTTTTCACTATAACGTCGGCCTTATCGGGTTCGGCGGGTTGCCGGGGTGGGGTTGAAGAAAATGGAACCGGATAAAAAATCGGAAACCGTCATCACCATAAGCGAAGCGGAGAAAAGCCCTCACACGCACTTTTCTCCTTACCGCCCGATCGTGATAATAATATCAACAATAATTATCACCGAAGGGCTGATGGCGTTATTCAACTATATATTTCAGTACAGGCTTCCGCCTGTTACGAAAAACCTCATGGAACTATCCCTGCTGATATTGCTGCCGTCGCTGGGCGTATATCTGCTTTTGTACCAGCCCATGACTCAATACATAAACCGAATAAGAAAATCCGAAAATACGCTTTATGACTACGAGCAGCGGCTTCTTGCCATAACCGGCTCCACGGTTGATGCGTTAATCCTGATAAACGAAGACGGGAGAATATCGTTCATGAACCCGGCGGCGGAAGCTATGTTCGGCTACGCGAAAGAAGAAATCCTCGGCGGCGATCTGCACCGTTTCTTAATCCCGAAAAGATACCACGAGGATTACCAGAAAGGACTTGCAGGGTTCAAGAGGAGCGGCGAAGGTCCGACGATAGGACAGGCCTTGGAGCTGACCGGACTCAATAAAAGCGGCTTGGAATTCCCTCTGGAACTGTCGCTTTCCACCATGCGGTTCACAAACAAATGGTATGCGCTCGGTACCATGCGGGATACAACGGAACGCCACAACGTGGCAACCGAGCTTCGTATGCTGCAGCGTTCCGTCGAGACCGGCAGCGAAGCGGTGATAATGACTAATGCGGAAGGGGAGATATTCTACGTTAATCATGCCTTCAGGCTGGTGTTCGGCTACGAGCCGGATGAGGTTCTGGGGAAGAACCTGAAAGAACTGCTGGAAAGCGATTGCCATGGCTCCGTTTTTTACGAGAATCTATGGAACACCATACTCTCCGGCAAGGTCTGGAAAGGGGAGATTGCGAATGTGTGTAAAAAAGACCAGACTTTTTATGCGTCAACCACAATCACTCCGGTTTTCCTGCCGGAAGGAAGGATAATCGAGGGCTTCGTCGTCGTTCAATACGACATCACCAAAAGCAAGAATGCGGAGGATTCGCTGCGAAGGTCCGAGGAGCTTTACAGGACATTGATAGAAAATACCTCCGAGGGCATATGCCATC
>BTTC01000200.1:0-3760 GCA_036244935.1 bacterium
GGTCGCCGGTAGTTATTGAGTAATTCTAAAGGCGTGGTTCCGGGTGTCAAGTCAAAAATGCGTCAATAAAAAGTTTATTGTTTTTGCATAGCTGAAATTCAAGCGCGCTCACCGCAATCCAGCCGGTTGCGGGAGACAGGTTGCTGCCCCGCGGCTTCGTTACTTGCCGGTTCTTATCGACGCGGCGCGCGCGTGGGCGGAAAGTCCTTCAGATTCGGCCAGTTCCGCAATCTTTCCGGCCACGGCCATGAAATCCCTTTTGGAATATCGGATCACCGACGACCGCTTGATGAAGTCGTATACTCCGAGCGGGGAAAAGAACCTGGCGCATCCGGCTGTAGGCAAAACGTGGTTCGGCCCGGCCATGTAGTCCCCCAGAACTTCAGGGGTGTAGTGCCCAACGAAGATCGCACCCGCGCTGCGGACGTCCTTAACGCGTGACGCTCCGTTTTTAAACGCCAGATGCAGGTGTTCGGGCGCTATGCGGTTTGCGATGTTTATCGCCTCGTCAATCGAGCGCGTTTTTATTACGTAAGAATTCCTTTTAAGGCACCTTCGCGCTATATCACCGCGGGGAAGCAGTTTCACCTGACGTTCCACCTGCATGACGACGGCCTTTATCAGCGAGCCCGACGCCGAAAGCAAAACGGGTTGCGCCAGCTCATCGTGTTCCGCCTGAGACAAAATATCCGCGGCGCACCACGCCGGGTTGGCGCTGGAATCTGCGATGATGCATATCTCGCTCGGCCCCGCGATCATATCGATATCCACATGGCCGAACAGAATGCGTTTTGCCTCTGTAACGAACGCGTTTCCGGGGCCTGCTATCTTGTCCACCTTCCTTACGCTTTTGGTTCCGAAGGCCATGGCCGCCACCGCCTGCGCGCCGCCCACTTTATAGAATTCCTTTATTCCGCACAGGTGCGCGGCGTAAAGCACGGCAGGCGCGATCTTGCCGCATGATGCCGGGGAACAAACTGCTATTTCACCCACTCCGGCCACAAGCGCAGGTATGGCGGTCATAAGCAGCGTGGAGGGATATGAAGCGGTGCCGCCGGGGACGTACAGTCCCACGCGCTCAAGCGGGCGGATCAACTGGCCCACGCTGGACGCGCCGTTTTTTATCGACCAGCTTTTTTCAATCTGTCTTGCGTGGAACTTCTTTATATTCACGTATGCCTGTTTTATGGCGCTTTTCAGTTTGGGATTCGTTTCCGCCGCGGCATTTTTTATAGCCGCGCCGCTTATCCGCACTGTTTTTGAGTCGACCCGTATGCGATCCAGCTTGCGCGTCCACTGAAAAAGCGCCCGGTCGCCGCGATTTTTCACGTCGCCCACGATTGTCGAAACCGCTTTGGATATATCGGGATCGGCGGCGGAAAAACGGTTTTCTAGCCGCGAGAATTTTTTATTAAAATCCCCGCTTCGGGTATCAAGAAACTTCATACGCCTACATTACCAGATTATTTATTGGGTGTTGTACAATCGGCGAATGCCTTTGTTACTGGTGATGATTCATGAGCGGTGAAGTGAGGGGACTTACGGTTATCTTTACCGGAAACGGCAAGGGAAAAACGTCCGCCGCGCTTGGGGTTGTTTTAAGGGCGCTGGGCCACGGTTTCAGGTGCAAGGTCATACAGTTCATAAAAGGCGAAATGGACAGCGGAGAACTGCATCTTGCCGGGAAATTCGGGGGGGAGTTCGAGATCGCGCAATCGGGCAGAGGTTTTACATGGCTCAAAGATCATACGGTGGAAGAGCACAAGGCGGCGGCGCAGGACGGCCTTCGTATGGCGTCCACAGACATGCTTTCCGAAAATTACCGGGTTTTGGTGCTTGATGAAATCCTTTACGCCCTGACTAAGGAGTTGGTAACGCTTAAACAGCTGTATGAACTTATCGGCAAAAAACCGCCGTCCACGCATTTGATACTTACCGGACGCGCCGCGCCGTCGGAGCTTATAGAAAAAGCCGATATGGTTACCAGCATGGAAAGTATCAAGCACCCGTTTAAAAGCGGCATCCCCGCCCAGAAGGGGCTGGATTTTTAATCTTGACCCTTTTAGCAAAGACCTCTGAAAAATTCATAGAACCATTCGAAATCAAGCCGCGTAATAACCTGAACGGCGCGAACCGTAAAAAATGATAAAAAACAGGATCGCGGCGGTTTTTTTTTCCGTTTTATTCTTCGCCTCGCTTGCCGAACCGGGCGAAGCAGGCAGACATTTTCCAGGCAGGGAATCTATATTAAAAGGGCTGCGCCTTTCCTACAATCTGCGGTTTGACGAGGCCGGCGATCATTTTTCGCGGATGGTGGAAGAGTATCCCGACTCGCCCGCCGCCCTGTTTTATAACAGCGCGGTGGAATGGGGCTGGACGGAATCCCGAATAAGATTGCGGCGGCTGGCATCGCTTTACGGCTCCACAAAACCGCCCAGGGCCGAATCCCGCAACGTAAAACGGATACTTAATAATCTGCAAAAAACCGTTAAACTCTGCAAAGAGCTTTTGAAACATGACGAAAAAAATTTTGAAGCGCTTTTTTATATGGCTGGCGCATACGCCTTCACTGCGCGTATTAAATGGCATGAATCGCAAATAATATCCGCTTTTATCAACGGAAAGCGTGCGGCGAACATCTTCGATGAGTTATTGGATAAACATCCGGAAAACGGTGACGCCATGCTGGGGCCCGGCATATATAAATATTTCGTGGGAAGACTCTCCGCTCCAATGCGGTGGATCGCAGGGTTGCTGGGGCTTTCCGGCACAAGAGAGGAAGGGCTCGCGCTTATGGAAAACGCCTACCGTAAAGGTACGCTTACCCCGATAGAAGCGGCGGACAGCATGGCGTGGATATACCGGCTGCAGGAAAACAACTTAAAAAAAGCGCTCCACTGGGCGAACGTTCTGGAAAAGGAGATACCCGGCGCGCCGCTTGCCGATTTTCACCGTCTTGTCATTTATCATTTGATGGGGGACGCGGTGAGAGAGGATATAGCCGCTATTAAACTGCTTGAAATCTCGAAAAATCTCCCATCGGAAGAGCTTCGCGCCGACTGGCAGCCGCTGCTTCTTTTCGTCACGGGAGTCATAAAGGAAAAACAGGAGGGCGCGGCGTCGGCATCGTCGTACAAAATATTTAAAAGGGTTCTGGAAATGGAAATAGCCGACCCGTGGCTTGAAGATGAAGTGCTGAAGCGCGTTAACCGCCTCCCCGCATGGCCGGAACCGGCAAAAAAGGGTGGTGCGGAAAGCGCGGCGGTGCCATGAGGATATTAATTGTAAAGATCAGCTCGCTGGGCGACGTGGTTCATACGTTCGCTTTCGTCAACCGTCTCAAATCGGCCATACCGGACGTGACCATCGACTGGCTGGCGGGCGATATATACGCGGAGCTTATAAGATCAAACCGGGCGGTTAACCATGTCTGGATTTTCAGGCGCGGGGATTGGGGGAAACATTGGCGGCATCCCCGAACGTGGAGCGAACTGCTTTCCATGCAGCGGGCGATCCGAAGGGAAAAATACGACGTATGCCTTGATCTGCAGGGACTTTTACGCAGCGGACTCATCACGTTTTTTTCCGGCGCGGCAAAACGCGCGGGGCTTGCAGGCGCGCGCGAGGGAAGCAGGTACATGTACGACACCGTGATACCCACCCCCAAAAGCGTTCACGCGGTGGACATACTGCTTGAAGCGCTTTCGATTTTTAACGTTACGCCGCCTCGAAAATTTTATACGTGCAGCTTCAATCCCCC
>BTTC01000201.1:0-3758 GCA_036244935.1 bacterium
AACGTTTCCCGCCGCGTTGTAATAGGTCTCATCGGCATAGGCCTTGACGATATGCAGCCCCCGCCCACTTTCGTCAAGTTTGCGCTCATTGGTAATGGTTTGCGGCAGCTTGAAACCGTCGAAACCTTTCCCTTCGTCCTCAACGCGCACCTCCAAAACGGATTCGTGGAGAATATGGCTCAGTTTCACCGTGTGGCGGTCCGAACAAAGGTTCCCGTGCAGGATGGAGTTTACGATCATCTCCTGAAGCGCAAGCTGCACCTCTTTGATCCGCTCGCCCGACCATCCGGCTTTTTTGAGTTTTTTAATGATTGGCTTATATACGGCGGGGATCGCTTCTATTATCTCTCCTTTGGGTATCTCATGTTCCGGCCTGGAGTTCCTATGCGCCATGAGGTATTCCAGCGTTGCCGATGGTTTAACGGTAACCGCCCTGTTTCTGATTACTTCCGCCATGGATTCAGAGGGCGTAAACTCCAGGGTTTCATATTCGTTTTCGGGGCGGCTCCCCAGAAAAATGAACGAAATATCGTCACTGACAGAACTGTTTTTACAATGCGTTTCAAACTCGTTCTTTAAAAGTTCGTATGCGTCGCCGGGATTCAGTCCCGCCAACCTCGGAAGAATGGATTTCTTGAATTTGCCGCTGAAGCGTACTCCCGATTCATCCTCCTGTTCCATAAGCCCGTCGCTGAATAAAAGCAGCGTTTCGCCGGGCAGGAGTTTCAAGTCCGTATCGGTGTATTGATTTTCATCTTCAAACGATACATCGAACGCCCCCAGCAGCAGTCCGGTGGCGCCGAATTTTTGCGGCTCTCCGTCCGGTTTTATCAGCCACGGCTGCGGATGCCCCGCAAGCGATATCTTCGCATCGCGCCGTTCAAAATCCATCAGCAGGTATATTGCCGTCAGGAAATGGCCGGTTTTACTGCAGAAATCCTTCATGTGCCGGTTCATTTCCGTAAGAAATACGGACGGAGCGCTGACGGTTTTCCTGCCCGGATTTATTTTGTGCGCGTCCACCGAAGCGGTGGCAAGTATATTCAAAAGGATTTCCTGTATGTCGTGGCCGGATACGTCGTGAAGATAAAGGGCGGCGTAGTTTTCACGGAATTTAACCCATCGTATCGTATCGCCCCCGCCCGTCGCATGCGGTCTATGGTAGATCGGCGACGTGAGAAAATATGGAATGAGTCTGGGGGAATCGGAGAGATACTTCAACACGTCGGTTGCGTGAGCGAGCGCTTTTTCCATACTGGCGGCATATGTTTTAAGGTTTTCTTCGATCTGCCTGCGTTCGGTTATGTCCGTCACGGTTCCCACGTAGCCGGTAGTTTTTCCACTGTTTCCTTTTATTCCCATTGCCTGCGAAAGCACCCACGTGATCGTTCCGTCGGGACGTTTAAAGCGGGTTTCAATTTTAAACGGCATGTTTTCCGATGCGGCCCTATACCATTCGGTTTTAAGGTGGTTTCTGTCGTCGGGGTGTATCGCTTTTACCCAGCCTTCACCCAGGGCTTGCTCATGCGTGATACCCGCAATTTCGCACCATCGCTTATTGGTATACAGGCAGTTCCCCGCGGCGTCAGTACGGAAAATACCAACCGGAGACACTCTTGCCAACGTTTGATACTGCTCTTCGCTTTTACTTAATGCATCCTCGGCCCATGCTCGTTTTATGCCCAGCGCGATTTCATCCGATACCGATAACAATGCATTGAACGCGGGTCTGATCATCGGTGTGCGGGAGAACATGGCGACTACGCCTAACAGCCTGTTGTCCACTATCAGCGGACATCCGGCGAAGGATTCCATACCTTCCCTTTTTGCCCATTCCTGATCGCCGATCCTGGGATCGCCTGCAATCCTGTTCGTAAAGTACGGTTTTCGTTCTTCGGCTATCAGGCCTATCTTGAGTTTGCCAACCGGAACGCGGCTGTGCGCGCCGTCGATATGCGTGTACATACCGGCGCTTGCCTGCAGCTCCAGCATGTTTTCTTCTTTGTTGAGCGTCCATATACGGGCGAACGCCGCATCCAGATAATTAACCATGGTCTCAGCGCATTTTTGCAGCACTTCATTGATGCTGCCGCTTCCGGTCAGCGCGACTCCCACGTCCGCGCCGAATTCGGCATAACGCGTTCTTTCGGCAAGCTCCTCTTCCGCGCGCTTGCGTTCGGCAATCTCTCTGCTTAGCGCAACGTTTGCCATTTCCGATGCTTCTCTTTGTTTTATCAGTTCCTGTTTTTCATTTACGGCGCTTTGCACCATGGGGCGGAAGATAAACATCGCCGTCGCCAGCAGCATAAACAAAGTGACCGCCAGCACGGTGGATTCCAGTCGTTTGAGTTTTGAAATATCCGCTTCGCCTTCAAGCTGGTACTGCTTTACAAGCGCGTCCAGCGAGTTTTTTAATCTCGAATAAGATTCCGTAAGAATGTAGATCAGATGCGGATTATCCTCGTTCAATTTGGTACCGGGGGACTTCACCAGTTTTTTGGCTTCCTCGATGAAATTACGCATCTGTTTATCCAGTTCAACGGGCGGGTTGAAATACAAGGCGTGAACCTTCGACGACGGTTTGCCCGGCAGGTTCATTTCGAGATTGCCGTTTATCAGTCCGTTGTGGGATTTTTCCATAAGGAGGACCGCGTCAATAAGTTTCTTCCGGTATTCTCTTGATGAAACCGCTTCCGGCGGCGACAGAAGGAGCTGCGAAAACAGTGCGATGCGCTGCGTCAGCATCCGCTGGCGACCGCTTACATTGATAACCGAGGCATTGGTTCCCTGTGTCTGTATTACCATTACAAGGCTGATGTAGGCTGTAAAAGACAGTATCGCTATCAGGCCGAGGGCAATCAGGTACTTGAGCGTCATGCCGGAATAGCTTATGGCCGCATGTCCGTTGCCGGCTCCGGTCGGCTTTGATTCTGTTTTATCCCCAAATCTGGTTCTTGTAAAGGAAAACACAAAAGCGGCTATGCTCAACGTGAACAGCAGCGCGTAAAGGGAGAGATTCCTGTTTTCGCTTTGGTTTAGAATTCGTTCCTTACCGGTCATGATAGTTATGCTGTATGGATGCCCGGCGATCAAAACGTCTTTTCTGGTCGTGGCAACGTCATCCACCCCGGATACGCTGTCGATCATTCTTATGGAACTGCTGTTTTTCCCGATTACCTGGCCCAACGCGTTAATCATGAACATAGAGCTTAAATAAGCGCCGTCGGAATATCGATTGACCATATCCTCAAATTCCGGGAGCCTGAAATTTACAACCGCGTATCCAACCATGTTTCCGTTTTCATCAAAAACCTTGCGGACGTACCTTACGGTTATCTCTTTAGTTATTTTTCCATGTTCGATATTGAAGTCGATCTCAGAGATATAGACCTCGTTTTTTCCCAGACCCCTTGAATCAAGGAAGTAGTCCCTGTGTCTTTTGTTCTGCAAGGCGGAATCGGGAACTGTTACGGCCATACCGTTGCGGGAATCCACGCGGATTATTTCCCGCCCTTCGGGATTCAATAGTCTCAACTGAAGGATGCCGTGAGGATCGTTATCTATAAGCAGTGAAAAGGCGTCAACCACATTTTTCTTGTTCCCGTTCGGTACAAAATGCCCCATTACTATATTGACCGCCGAATAAAGCGTAAGATGGAACCGCGCTCGGGGATTCGTCAACATGTTTTGAATTTTTTCGGTGATCTGATTTATTCTGGTCCGGTTTGCTTCCACCTTCCGTCACACTTCCACGCTCG
>BTTC01000202.1:0-3747 GCA_036244935.1 bacterium
CGTTGCGATCCGGCGAAACCGTGTATGCGTTCGGCGCAGGCCGTGGCGCAAACATCGTTGCGAAAAGGGGATCGATCGGCCAGACGGGGGCCGGTCTTACGCTTGGCGAAACTTTTTTTACCAACATGATTAAAACGGATGCCGTGTACGAATGGACTCAAAGCGGCGGGCCGCTTCTGAATTCCGACGGAGTTATGGTCGGCATCAATATGGCCGTTGAAATGCCGGGCAAGGGGGTGGTTGGGTATGCCGTCCCGTCGCACATAATAGTCGCCCATTTTCAGGATGTCGTCCAGTTCGTGACCGCCGAGGGTGTGGCCGGGCAGATGGCGATGGGCAGCAACGTACCGGGTGGGGAACCGCGTGAGATGGAAACTGGAACTTTTGTAACTGCCGCCGCAGCAGCGGGTTATCCATCACCCGCATCCATCATGCCTCCCGCCATGACCCCCTCCCCAACCGACGCTTGGTGGAAAATGGCGAGGGCCGCCGTTGAACGGCAAAATACGATGAACCCGGATGCTGGGTTATTGGGATTTAATATCGCGCTTGGTAAACGGCAAAGCGTTAATCCGGCAGACACTGCCCATACCTCGGGATGGAGACTATGGGGTTATGCGCCCGGTTCGATCATCGGGCTTGCCGCTTTAGGACTCGTTGCGGGAATAAGCGGCGGTATGATGACAATGGGCGGGGGGATTATAATGGTTACCGGCCTCATGCTATTTTTCGGATACGGTACCATTCTCATCCGTCCGGCGGCTTATATAACCAATATATTCCTTTACGGCTCCGCCGCCCTTCGTTATCACCGCGACAACCTGATAATCATGGGTAAGGTTCGTTCCCTTATCCCCTGGGCGATGGTGGGAGTGGTTTTCGGTTATCTTGCGGGAAACTACCTCGGAAGCCGGTTTGTTCATTACATGCTGGGTGGGTTCGCCTTTGCGCTGGGCATAAAGGTCTTGATGGAAATTTTCCAATACCCCGAAGGGGAGGCCGAACCGGAGGTCGAACAAAAGGACGATCAATCTGAAAGTCAAACCGGTTCCATACTCGACCGGCTTGTAAGTCAGGACGGATATTTTGACAAAGGGGCGCTGAAAAACGGCGTGCTCGGAGCGCCGATGGGGATAATCAGCGGTATCCTGGGAATCAGCGGCGGCGTTATTGAAGTACCGTTACAACGCTATGCCGCAAAAGTTCCGATTAAAAACGCAATAGCCAACAGTTCGGTTATGGTTTTC
Source organism: bacterium (assembly GCA_036244935.1). Lineage (GTDB taxonomy): Bacteria > Nitrospinota_A > UBA7883 > JACRGQ01 > JACRGQ01 > BTTC01. The sequence continues at coordinate 1,248 of BTTC01000202.1, forward strand.
TTTGTCTCACTGGTCGGCTCCGTTGTTGCGATGCTTCACGGCACGGGAATCGGCGCCTTTGAATTTAAAACGCCTCTGGCGCTTGCGCTTATCCTGATCCCCGGAGCTTATATCGGCGGCATGATAGGCGCATGGCTTACAAAGGTCGCTCCTATAAATTTAATAAGGTGGGTGTGCGCGATTTTAATGTTTTTCATAGCCATAAAGATGTTTTTTTCGTGATGAATACAGGACATATTGTGCTGACAGTAGGTATTATCACGGTTGCTGCGGTTGTCGTTTATAACATGTTCGACGCTCCGGATTTCCGCGATTTCCCAATAAATCCCAAAACGGCGGCGATTGCCGAGGGAGGTTTTATTGGACTGCAGCCATACAAACCTCCTTTTAAAGCAGATCGTGCGGCCGTTGCCGTCACACCAAAGAAAACCTCCACGACATCAAATAATATAAAGCTTTCCGAAGGCCACTGGCAGGGACTTGAGGCGCTTCCACTGACCTCTGAGCTTAAAACAAAACTCCAGCTGCCGGAGGGCATCAAGGGTCTGTTGGTAGATGAAGTTACGCTCAACGCCGCCGCGTCCGGCATTCTGGGCGGAGATATCCTTACAGCGGTTAACGGCCGTAAGGTGCATTCCCTGAAGGATTTCGTAAGGGAATCAAAGCGCGTAAAAAACAGGAATAGCGTTAGGCTGACGCTGGTGCGATACGGGCGTCCGGTTGCGCTTACTTTGAGGAGCACGCAAGAGCTGGGTTTTGTCCAGGTTGAAACGGCGCCGATGATACTCGCGGGCGCCATATTGCCGCATCCTTATCGGGGCTCATGCACCATGTGCCACCTCATTGGTAACACCGGACATGTAAAGCCGGATCCAGACGGAATCGTTTTACCGCCGCCGACGATCAGGGCGGGTATGGAAAGTACCCACAGGGATCGCGGAGTCTGTTTTGCCTGTCATGTAATTGTGAACTAACAAAATTGGAGGAAAAAATGAAAAATCTAAAAAGCGTAACCGGTATCGCCGACGGGGTCGGACTATACGCCCAGGCCGGCATGGTGGTATTCAGGAAAGTTTCCACCGCCGCTATCGAAGGCTACAAGTCCATCTTTTCAATTGATAACGGAATGCAGACCGAATATTTCCGCAACAAGGGAATAACGTATGCCAAACGCAGGAAATACCCCCAGGCAGTTCCTCTTCTTGAAAAAACTCTTAGAAAGGAGCCCCGAAACGTTGATACGCTTTTCTACCTGGGGGTTTCGTGTATAAGAACGGGGCGGCAGGAACGGGGCGCCGAACTTCTTGAACAAGGAATGAAAGTGGACGGATCAAACGCCAGGATCGCATCCGCCCTGGGCATGGTTTACATGCAGGCGAAACAATATAAAAAAGCCGTGGAGATGCTGGAAAAAGCGCTGGAGACATCCGGCGATAACTTTGATCTCCTGTACCGGCTCGGCATGGCCTATGACAACCTCAAGGAATACGGTAAGGCGATAAAGGCGTTCGAGTCGGCGCTGCAGCTGCGACCGGACGAGGCGAAGGTTTACCAATCCATCGGTTTTGCGTATGAACAAAAGGGAGACCGCAAATCCGCAGTCGCCAACTTCAAGAAAGCTCTTGAGCTGGAAAACAGTAATTGAGTCTGCTGAATGGCTAATCCGAAGATCGACATCGATATGGATGATATAGGTTCTCATGATGTAAGCGTGGACCGCATGCGCCGTATGAAGGCGCTCGCGAATACGCTTTACCGGGATGAGATAGGACCCAAGCGGCGTTTTTTCAGGCCCATCAGAGCCAAAGGTCTTATCATGGCCGCATCGCTGCTGGCCATTGTAATACTTTCCGCCTCTTCACTTTATAATTTCAACCGTTTTATCGACCTTAAAGAAAAGGTGTTCTCTGCTCAGGGACATGTGGAAGCGAATCTGCAAAGGCGTAAAAACCTTTTCGCCAATCTCGTGAACATCACACTTAATCAGGCGGCTGTTGAAAGGCAAATATTCAGCCATGTGGCCGATGTCAGAGCGGGTTTGAACAAGACGAACGAGATACTTTCTGAAATCGCAAAAAATCCCGACGCGGTGGCGCTTTTGAACAAAGCCAAAGACGTCGGCAACGCTTCACCCCAATCTTTGCCGATCTCTTCCGTTACGTCGTCGCTGTCCAGGCTTCTGGCCGTGGTGGAGCAGTACCCGGATATAAAATCCTCCACCACCTACCAGCAGCTGATGGATAAACTGGTGGAAATAGAAAATCGCATATCCGCGCGCCGCAGTGAGTACAACGACGCCGCGCGCATTTATAACCATTCGGTTTCGGTGTTTCCCTGGTATCTGCTTGCAAAGGTTACCGGGTTTTTAAGGGTGGATTACTTCAAGGCCAGTGACGATGTTATTAAAGTTCCGGTGTTGTCGCAAAAGAGTTTTGAGCAGCTTTTGCCGGATGGAGGCAAACGATAAAGAATGCTTTGGAATATACTTTTAAGAACCAGC
>BTTC01000203.1:0-3715 GCA_036244935.1 bacterium
CCGCCGGAAGCTATTACGGGGATGTCCACGGCGTCGCATACCGTTTTGGTTAGTTCTATATCGTACCCCTTGCGCGTGCCGTCCCTGTCCATGCTGGTAAGAAGTATTTCGCCCGCGCCGAACCCGCGCATCTTTTTCGCCCATTCCACGGCATCGATACCGGTCGGCGTGCGTCCGCCATGTATAAAAACCTCCCATCCGCCGTTGCGCGTTTTTGCGTCAATCGCAACGACTATGCACTGAGTCCCGAAACGCAGTGCGGCTTTTTTTATAAGCTCCGGGTTTTTTACTGCCGCCGTGTTGATGCAGACCTTGTCCGCGCCCGCCCTTAACAGATTGCGGATGTCGTCCTGTTCGCGTATCCCGCCGCCGACGGTCAACGGCATGAATATCCTGTCCGCCGTGCGTTCCACCACGTCGATTATCGTACTGCGTTTTTCAACGCTTGCGGCTATGTCGAGATAGGTCAGCTCGTCCGCTCCCTGCCGGTCGTAAATTTCGGCCTGCTCGACGGGATCGCCCGCGTCGCGCAGGTTTACGAAGTTAACGCCCTTTACGACGCGTCCGTCTTTAACGTCAAGGCACGGGATTATGCGCCTGGTCAGCATCCTGGAATTCCTTAATAACATCTTCAAGGTCGATGGCGCCCGTATAGAGGGCTTTTCCTATTATTGCCGCATCTACGCCGGGCACTTCCGAAAGTTTTAATAAATCATCGCGGGACGAAACGCCGCCGGAAGCTATCAAGGGGAACTTCGTTATTGCCGCCATTTCCCTTATGGAATCGACGTTCGCGCCCTGCATCATCCCGTCGCGCGAGATGTCGGTATAAACTATCCCGCAAAGCGGCCAGTCGGCTATTGTGTCGAAAATTTCTTTGGGCGAAATATCCGATGAAGTCGTCCAGCCTTCTCCCGCCGCCTTATTGTCTTTTACGTCGATACCGGCCAGCACTTTTTGTTTAAAGGAGTCCGCAATACGGCGCGCCTCCCGGCGGTTTTTTATTAAAAGCGTGCCCAGAACAATGCGGCTTAAGCCAAGATCGAAGTACTTTTGCGCAATTTCAAGATTTCGTATGCCGCCGCCGAGTTGAACGGGGCATTTTATTGATTTGCATATTGATTCAATCGGCTTTTCATTTTTTGGTTTTCCCTCTTTTGCCCCGTCGAGGTCTACGATGTGGATCATCCGCGCCCCGGCGTCCTCCCATTTTCTTGCCTGGTCGACTGGATTGTCGGCATATACCGTTTCCCTGCCGTAATCCCCCTGTACGAGGCGCACGCAGCGGCCGTCCTTTATATCGATTGCGGGTATTATCAGCATAGGCCGGAGTTTACATCAATTAACCGCCGCGTCAAAACCGGGGCAGGGAGTTTTCTTCATGGATAAGATACGGCCACCGCATTTTTCTTCAGCTTGCCGTGAGCAGGCGCGGAAGATTACTTAACGGTGCAAATCAGTCGTGCCGAATTTTGACATCGGCTTTATGAGCTTGTTATACGTTTATTACACCGAAGTTGACTATGCATTTATCCACTTTCATATTCATTTTTTCGGGTTCAATAATCTCTAATTTTTCAAAATAGTTTTCATATTTCCCGGCTATTTCCATAAACCTAAATTGCCAGAACGGAGGAACTTCTAACTTGGATAAATCTAAACAGATAGATATGTTACCATTGTGATGTACGATATCTGTCTGACCAAGATCGTATTTTTGTATATAAACATTCCTGTTTTCAGAGTTTGATTTTGGCTTTCCGTAAGCAAGCGTCATAGGCACATTTAGAACTATTTGTTCCAACGCAGCTTTCCCTTTAACCTTAATCTCTTTGACCTCTTTCCCCTGCAATAGAAATCCATCAATTTTTAATGTCACATTAAAATTAACTGTGTTGTTTCTGTTTTCTTTTACGATCAATTTTGCACTGCCAATAATCTCAAGTGGTGCATTAAATATTGATCGTAGCCCATAGTAGTTTTTTAGTTCCTCAGCAACAATCTCTTGGTCAATATCAGCAATATCTTTTGGATCGAAAAATAGAGAAATTTCGAAATTGTCAAATCTATAAAAGAATAATGAAACCTCTATTGCTTTAGACCATGATTTAATTTCTTCTTTCGAAAGACTCAACAAATCGTTAAGTATGATCCCATAACTTGCTGCTTTTTTTATAGCACCGGATGTGAACCCGCGGGCGGAAACAGCGATAACCGCATCAGCATTTAAACTAATTCTCCTTCCAATAAGTTCTTCAATCCATTTTACATCTTGTTTTTCTTTATGAATTCTACATTCTACTAAGTCCAATAAATTATCTTTTCTGATTAAAACGTCAATTTGACGCGTTTGCGTTGGATTGTCTGGGTCAGGAATTTTTTCATTCCACTTAACATCAACATCTTGATCTTCAAGAAGTTCGTGCACCCTCATAATCATCTGTTCAAATTCATCTGTTTGTTTAGTCATAATAAAAGTCTGCGTACAACTTATTATTCCACACAAAAACTCCATTTACCTGCTACGGGCCATCCAGTTATAAAAGATCATACTTTCCGGCGCCCCGGCTGGCAAGCATTTAATCATCAGGCTTTTGTTTTCCCCCCAAATTTTTCTTTTAATAAGGCGGCGACAGCGGCCATGTAGAGCACGTTTCTTACTTCTTTGCGCCCTCCGAAAACATACCTCTTGCCAGACCTCCTACCGCTGTCCCGGTTGAAAGGCGCAACCCCCACCAGGGCGGCTATCTGCTTGCGGTTAAGTTTTCCAAGCTCCGGCAAGCATCCCATCAACGTAACAGCGGATATGGGTCCGATGCCGGGCACGCTTTTTAACAAATCCTCGCGCTCACGCCACACGCCATTTTTGTTCATCTGATCCTTCAGCAGATCGTCAATCTCTTTGATTTGTTCCTTGAGAAAATCCATATTTTTCTCAATACTCGAACATGCGACTTTCGACTTCGGCGGATTTTTAATCCGGTTTTTTTCCATGGTAAGCATGTCGACAAGCTGGCGTCTGCACATAAGAAGTTCGTTAAGTTCTTGAGTTTGCTCGTCTTTCAGCTCCCTCCTTTCGGGGCGCACCGCAAGTCCGAACTGCGCCAGGATTATTGAATCGATACTGCCGGTCTTGGCAAGCGTACCGGTGGCCTTCGCATAATTGCGCACCTGCGCGGGATTGACTACGCTAACCGGAAGTTTCGCATGGGCCAACGCGCCAGCCAAAGACGCATCGTAACCGCCGGTTGCCTCGATGATTATGAAGTCGGGGTTGATGGCCGAAAGACGTTTAACAAGGCTTCTAATTCCTGCTTCATCGTTATCGGCCTGCCACAACTTCTTTTTCGGCATTACGGCGATATCAAGTTTTAACTTGCTTACGTCAATTCCTACGGCGACTTCTTGTTTTCTCATTTTACAACACCTCCTTTTTTTTATTAGCGCCCTTCCTTGCAATGCGGGCTTTTATATAACCCTAACAACTGTCCGGGCTCACTTTTTTGAGTGACGTGGCGACCCAAGCTCCGACACGGTTTTTATAACCTCGGGGTTACCGGTCTGCCACGTCAACATCGTTTTAAACATATTTTTAACTAGTGTCCTGTCCCAGCAATACGTTTACAAAGTCGCTGGACTTTTTCCAATATTGATTCCGCTGTAGCTGTCCAAGCGAAAGGCTTGGATTGGGCATTATAGTGATTTGCGAAGCTTT
>BTTC01000204.1:0-3708 GCA_036244935.1 bacterium
CGCCACCACTTCGCCATCTTAACAGGTGAAATTTTTTCTTCGGGGCTTTCTTCCAGCAAAATCCTTATTATGCCCAAAGCGTGGCGGCGCAGCGAAAATGGATCTTCAGAGCCGGTCGGTATAAGCTTAAGCGCAAAGCAGCAGCAGATGGCGTCGATCTTGTCCGCAAGCGCAACTGCGCGGCCAACATCGGTTGACGGAAGCTCATCGCCGGAAAATCGTGGTCTGTAATGTTCGTCTATCGCAGCGGCAACCTCGTCGTCGAGACCCTGCGCCCTGGCGTATTCGCGGCCCATGATTCCCTGCAGCTCCGGGAACTCGTAAACCATCGATGTCGTAAGATCAGCCTTGCATAACGCGGCGGTTTCTTTCACCTGTAAGACTTTTTGCGGACAGATCGCCTCGGCGATTTTTTGCGCGATTTCGCCAAGCCTTCGAGTTTTGTCTGCAATCGAGCCGAGGCCTTTTATATAAACCACGCCCGAAAGTTTTTGGGCGAAATGATCCAGAGTATGCTTCCTGTCTTCGTCGAAGAAAAACCGCGCATCAGCAAGCCGCGCGGTAAGGACGCGCTCGTATCCCTTTCGCACGACCGGCATGTCGCCGCAGCTCATGTTACTGAATGCTACGAAGCCGTTGGTGATATCGCCGTCTTTCGTTTCCACCGAAAAATATTTTTGGTGGTGCTTCATCACCGTTATCAAAAGCTCGCGCGGCAGATCGAGGTAATCTTCGTTAAACGAGCCTGCTACAGGGACAGGGTATTCCGTGAGGTGACATATGGTTTCCAAAAGCTCCTCATCACGAATAACCTTTACCTTGTGTTCCTTTTCAATCTCGTCGAGCGCCTCGTTGATAATCCCACTGCGTTTTACGGGATCGACGATGACGCATGCATTTTTAAGAACCTCTTCGTAACTATCGGGGTCGTTAACCGTTAATTCGCCGTTTGAAAGGAAGCGGTGGCCGAGCGTCTTTTTCTTTTTGCCTGATCTTAGTCCGCCCATCGAAAAATCAATCGTCCGGCTGCCCAGCAAGGCCAAAATATAGCGTATGGGCCGCACAAAACGAACATCGCCGGAACCCCAGCGCATGGTTTTTGGAAAGGTTATATCCGAAATGATTTCCGGCAGTACCTCCCGCAAAACCTCGGCGGCGTCCCTGCCTCCCTTTTCGATTTCAAGGTAAAGATATTCGCCTTTGGGCGTATCTTCAATTTTGACGTCTTCAAACGGTCTGCCGAATTTTTTTGCAAAACCGGCTCCGGCCTTTGTCGGTTTTCCGTCTTTGCCGATTGCCGCCTTTTTTGGCGGGCCTGTGACTTTGGAAACGCTGACCAGCGTTTTTTGAATCAAACCAGCCGTGGTCAGCACAACCATGCGGCGAGGCGTGGCGTAAACCTTTATACTTTCAGAGTCGACGCCAAAATTTTTTAATTTATCATCCGCAATGGCTTTCAGCTGTATTAATACTTCGGGAATGCAGGAAGAGGGAATCTCCTCCGTTCCTATTTCCAATAGCAGTTTATCCGCAGACATATTTAATTCTTAACCTCAAAAGCTAGATATGATACCGCATAGCTTGCCGCTATGTGTATCAGATAACTCTTGATTCCCTGATAAGGCAGCCGACCTCACTTTTCCTCCCCTTGCCGTAAGGCAAACAAGGGGAGGCGCAGGAGGGATTTTTCCATAACGTTTGTCATGGTGAGTTGTCATCCTGAGCTGTTTGCCGTGAGCTTGCCGAACGGTCGAAGGACGAACCACGACAAACTAAAGTCAGATAACGCGATATTGATTTCGACTACGCCTGGGATTACACTTTAAAATCCCATGGGAAACGAAAAAACCGGCTTGTTAAGCCGACTAAAGCGCGGACTGGGCAAAACCAGCTCCAAAATCACCGGAGGGATAGCCCGCATCACTACGGTCAGGATGAAACTTGACGAAGCGATGATGGAAGAGCTGGAGGAAACATTCATATCCGCCGACGTAGGCATGAAATCCACAACGGCGCTTGTCGATTCACTAAGAAACGCCGTAAAGAAAAAGAGGGTGACAAAACCGGATCAGGTAAGGCCGTTTTTGCGTGAAGAGATAGGAAGACTGCTTGATGACGTGAAGGCTTCAGACATCGTGCAGGGGAAACCGCACGTGATACTGGTGGTCGGCGTAAACGGTTCGGGGAAAACCACCACCATCGGCAAACTTGCGAACCGTTTCAAGTCCGAGGGTAAAAGCGTACTCATGGCCGCGGCGGATACCTTCCGCGCCGCCGCCGCCGACCAGCTTGGCGAGTGGAGCAAACGCGCGGGATGCGATTTTGTGCGGCATCAGGCCGGCTCCGATCCTTCGTCTGTAGCATTCGACGCAATCAAGGCGGCAGTGGCGCGAAACAGGGACGTAGTGATTGTGGATACGGCGGGCAGGCTTCATACGCGCGTTACCCTGATGGAGGAATTGAAAAAAATGAGGCGAATAATATCGCGCGAACTTGAATCGGCGCCGCACGAAACGCTCCTTGTTCTGGACGGGACGACCGGACAAAACGCCATTACGCAGGCAAAGGAGTTCAGCAACATACTGCCGATTACCGGAATCGTACTAACCAAACTTGACGGCACATCGAAAGGCGGCGCGATAATCGGGATCGCGGGTGAAACCGGGATGCGCGTGCAATACCTGGGGATAGGCGAAAAGATAGACGACCTCCAGCCGTTCGATCCCCGCCTATTCGCCGAGGCGCTGCTTTAATACGTATGTACATCGTATCTATGGTAAAGCAATATGCTTTAACCCGATCAGAGCTGGAGCTGACGGCTCGCCATGACAAAAGTTGCCGTCCTGAACCCGACACCTGTCACCCTGAGCCTGTCGAAGGGCTGAGCTTGCCGAAGGATCAAACCACGCCCGGAAATGAAAAAAAAACAACTGCGAAGTTTGTCTAAAGTTTGCTGAAAACAGACGGCGGATAAAGGAAATAAGGCAGCTCGCGGTCGGCCAGTATTTCATAGCGATTCAGTTCTGCCCCATGCTCCCTGATTTTTTTTTCAAGTTCGGCCTTTTGGGGGGCAAGCGCCTTTTTAAAATTATCGTTAAGTTTCCTTATCTTCAAGCCAAGAGTTTTCCTGTCCGCGTTTTGCTGTTTTATCTCCCCGATGAGCCTTTTTTTCGCCATCGCCGTTTCGGTAAGTTCGCGCGAACTGTTTACAAATTTTTCAGGATGGAATTCCATCTCCCTGATAGACTGCCGGAACTCCATCAACCGTCCTGCCGGATTTTTCACGTCCGGCAATTCAAGCGTGCACGAAGCTATGACCGTTTCGGGCGGATTGATTCCGTATATCGGCGGAATCAGCTTGTCCGTTATCCGGTCGTATTTTATTCCGCCTATGCCGTGCACGAAAAGATCGCTGAGAAAAAGGCGCAGCATTAAAGAAAGCGACACTGCCCGCGGCCATATCCTTACGCCCCGGCTGCGGCAGGCTGCCATCAGTTCGTCCGCGCTGCCGGAATCAATCTCGTTTTCAAGTAAAAGGGTTACGCCGTTTTTTGAGGGTTTTATGAAAAGCGGTTTGCGTTTTTTACCGTCCGTTATCCAAAAGAGCGTTTCGATGCCGCCGTATTCGGTTGCCGCAAGATCGGGGAACGGGTTGGCGCTGGATCGGATGTGATGCTCTTTCCGGTAATCGGCAAGGGCGGCATTAAA
>BTTC01000205.1:0-3694 GCA_036244935.1 bacterium
GCGTAGCTTAATACTTTCAAGCGACACCTAATTAATTCAGCCCGGCCAGTCAGCCCGGGGCCAAGTATATATAACCTCATTCCTGAAATTATTCGGTATCAACGTAACCAAGCACGGAAGTATAACAGGTTCCCTGTAAATACCTAGTGTTTTTACAACAACGTTTATTGGACCGGTTTTTCAAGCTCCGACAATTTACATGCTAAAAAAACGTTTGCGCCGGATTCCGATCATCGCGGGACGGGCAATATCGCCATGGATTTGCATGGCAATGAAGCGTCCGGGCGTGAGGATGGGCGACGGTCAGGCTATAGACAAAGAATGCTCCCACTGCCGCAGGATGTTTGAGAAAAACTTACAATAATTTTCTGAAATGTATGGTTAGTTATAATTCAGGAAATTTCCAGAATCCACAACTTCCATGTTTTCAATATATTAAGTTTGGTATGCCTTGTGCATTAACAGAGGGCGGTAGAGACAACGTGTCTTTACAACATATGATTTCCTCCTCTCCTGGGGGCGGGTATTTGTACTCGCCCCCATTTTTTTATCCGGTTTTACTAATAGTAATCGTCCGCCCAGTCCAGGATTACTAATCTGTGCGGCGCTGACTGCTTCATCACTGCTTTTATGGAGTGAACCAGCGGGCTGCCCTCAAACCGTCCGGTGGAAGTAATTTCAAATAAATTCGATTTTCCGTTTTTTTCGTAATATCCCTTTACATCGCGGACATTCAATATCTTTATTATTTCTTCCTCTCTTAAACCGCTTACGCGCAGCGCCAATTCCGGGGCGGTGTTGGCATTGATTTTCTTAACGGGAAAAATCGTTGTAACGGAGGCTATAACCTCGTAGATATCAGACGTTACGGCTTTTACAAGTTTGAGTTCGGAAATGGCGTCGAAAGGTCCGTTTTTCGCGCCGTAAGGTGGATCCAATGAGTGGTAATAATCGCTTTCAGCGCCGTTTGCGCGGTGATCGTCGTCTTTGTCCACCCAGTCCATTATGGAATCTACCAGCGCATCGGCGAATCCTTCAGGGAAAAGAACCGTCAAAAAAAAGCGCAGCTTTTTACCGTCAACAGCAAGACGGTTCAAATCGAGTTTTGAATCAAGATCGCCGATTGAATAGGAAACCACTCCTTCGCCGACCGGGATATTCCGGCGGGAGGAAAATACCGCACCGGTTTCATCGTCCCCTGTTTTTGCGAACCTGATCTGTCCCTCGGTGGCGTAGTAATGAAAATCGGCGCCGCCTAGAATTTCTTTTACGGCCATCTGTATACCGGCGTAAGCGATGAAATACGCCTGGCGGTCTTCCTTCCCATTTACCACCGCTCCAAGATCACTGCGCGTGCTTACAACAAGCTGCGAAGCCAGCACGATCAGGATCACCATTGTCCAAAGCGTAATCACAAGCGCTATACCGCTTTGGCGATTGTCCGATATTTTTCGAGCTTCCCTATTGTCACCCCGAGCCCGGCGCCTGTCACCCTGAGCCCGGCGCCTGTCACCCTGAGCTTGTCGAAGGGCGCTTCGATAATTCATCATTTGCTCACCATTTCGATTACGGCGTTGCGGTAAAGCGGCACAAGCTGATCTGGCCATACAAAATTATCAGGCGAGTCCAAAACCTCAAGCCGAATTCTTACGGCCTGCGGCAGATTCCCGGTTTTCTTCCACGCTCCATCGCGGTCGGAATTTGCCGTATCCGTCCAGATATATTTTTCGGATTTTCCGCCGCCCGCCTCGGCTTTCGGATTTTTTACGAAATATTCAAACCGGAACGACCTTATACTTTCTTTCCCAACGATCATTTCAATCCACTCATAATCGTCCGGTTTCTTAGATGGGTCGAAACGCGCCTCTTTGAACGAGAGGCCGTAAACCGCCGGGAGGAACTCAACCCGCTGCACGAATAAAAATCCTGCCGCATCTTCCGGCGGATGGAGGCGCGGCGCGGCCGTAACGAAGGTCGCCGATTCTTCCTCGCCGATAAACGCTATACGGTTTTGGTTTTTATCGCGGTCGGCAATATACATAACCGGCATGGCCGATTTGATAAGACGTTTCAGCAGGTTGACGGATTCCGTAAGCTCCTGGCGGTTTTCGAGCCTCTTGCCGCCCGCTTCCCACGCCCTTATGGATAGATGAAAGCCCCCGGCGATTATTCCCAGCATGGCGGCAAGAAGGGTTATGGCGATCAGCAGTTCAAGAAGCGTAAAACCGCGCCTGTTTGAAAGAATCTTCACGGCTATTCTTCTTGCCGTACAAGGGTTTGGAATGTTTCAAGAATCAAAGACCTGGTCTTGGCCCCTTCCGCCCAATTCAGGATAAGATTTATCCGGTAGGTTACAGGCTTTGTACCGGTTACTACCGTTGTTTCATCTTCAATTCTGCCGATAGGTTTTTCGTATGGAGCCATATTCAATTTATATGAGTAGTCTGGATTATCTTCAAAAATGCCGGATTGCTGTGAAGATTCCTGCGGAAAATTTTCGGCGTCGAAAAGGATTTTCGTCATCATTTCTTCACCCAGCACGACGGCGTAAGAATACTTTTGGGAGTTTTCTATCGACCGCAGCGTCCCGCCGAACAGTCTGAAAAGAGATGTGAACGCAATCGCCAGAATCGTAACCGAAACAAGAATTTCAAAAAGCGTAAAACCGCGCTGGCCGCCGAGTCCGGTTTTCACCACTTTTCGTCCTTATCGTTTACCGCCGTAACTATTATCTTGCCGGAAAGCGGGTTTATGCTCACCAGCAAAGCGTCTTCGTTGAACGGAGATTGTCCTTCGGCTCCGGTTACGTATATTTTTCCACCGGCGGCCGTGCCCGAAGGGTTGAACTCGATGGTTAAAATCTTTTTACCGCCAGTCCAGAGCCTAACGTTTTCCGAAATATTCTTGGGGGCGATCCTGTCTTGCTTATTAGAACGATCATAGCGGCCCAGCACGGCAAAGATTTCGCCGGTTTCGCTATCCAGCACAACGGTGACAACTTTTTTTTCGGCTACCGCTTTTCTCCTTGCGCTTTTCATGAAGGCCGCGATTTCACCGGCGTTTTTTCTTATTTCGGCCTTGTCAATCGAACCGAAAAAACGCGGCACGGTAACGCCCGCAATAAGCGCGATGAGTATGGTGACAATCAGTACTTCCAAAAGCGTGAAGCCGCGGGCGCGGTATTTGAGACGTGCCATCCGGTTATTCATACTACCTTAATTTATCGGCCGTCCGGCCTTTTTTAACCATCACGAAAAGATGGCAGCAGGCGCGTTCGCCTTGTATTTAAAGTGAAGCGTCCCGCCGGATCAGTTAAAGTCCGTAGTCTTTTATTTTTTTAGTTATCGTATTGCGGTTTATACCCAGCAGCCTGGCGGCCATTATCTTGTTGCCCCCGCATTTTTCGAGCGCCTGCCGTATCAGTTCCGCCTCGATCTGACCGATAACGCGCCGGTGCAGACCATCGCCCCCCTCGTTCAGATGGTATTCGATCCACTCTTCCAGCTCTTCGGGAGCTTCCTTGCCCAAACTTTTAAAATGCGACGGTATCAAAACGTCGTCGGAGTACATAACGGAAGCCAGCTTGATTACGTTTTGCAGCTGGCGCACGTTACCGGGCCACGATCGTTTTTCCAATTCCACGCACGCGTCGTCCGATATACGCTTGCCTCCTAATTTTTTTGCAAAATACTTC
>BTTC01000206.1:0-3674 GCA_036244935.1 bacterium
GATTCACGGTACTTGACCTTCAGGTTCAACACCGACTGCATTTGCGGCGAGCGGGCGTCACCCAATATAGAGCGCCCCCCAAGCGCGCGCGGGCCGAACTCCATCCTGCCCTGAAACCAGCCGAGCGCCTTTCCATCGGCCAGCGCCCCGGCGCATTGATCCAGCAAGTCTGAATCGTCCAGTACCGTAAAACGCGCGCCGGAGCTTTTCAGTTTTTGCTCTATCTCCTGCTGGGAAAAGGCAGGCCCCAGGAATGAACCGCGCATGGCGTCTTTTCCATTGACGCCGCGTTTTTGTTTTTTTTGTTTACCGTACAGGTAATACCCGGCCAACGCTGCACCCAGCGCGCCGCCGGCATCACCCGCCGCGGGCTGTATCCAGATGTTTTTGAATTTCCCGTCGCGCAAAATCTTGCCGTTGGCCACGCAGTTCAGCGCAACGCCCCCGGCAAGGCAGAGGTTACGCAACCCCGTCTCCTGCGCGATGGAACTGGTAAGACGCAGCACCACCTCTTCCACCACTTTTTGGATGGATGCGGCAATATCCATTTCCCGCTGCGTAAGTTTTTCTTCAGGATTCCGCGGCGGCGCGCCGAAAAGGGCGTGGAACTTATTGTTGGTCATGGTAAGACCGGTGCAGTAATTGAAATAGGACATATTCAGCCGGAACGACCCATCGGGTTTTACATCCAGCAGGTTGTCCATGATACGGCTTGCGAATTTCGGTGCGCCGTATGGCGCCAACCCCATAACCTTGTACTCGCCGGAGTTTACTTTAAACCCTATATAATAGGTGAAGGCGGAATAGAGCAGCCCCAGAGAATGGGGAAAATGGATTTCCTTTTTAATATCGATGGTATTTCCTTTACCGATGGCAAGCGAGGTGGTTGCCCATTCGCCAACGCCATCCATGGTAAGAATGGCGGCATCATCGTACGGTGAAGGGAAAAAGGCGCTTGCCGCGTGACTCAAGTGGTGTTCAGAAAACATCAGTTTTTCGTCTATATCCGTTTCGGGGGATGCGTGCCGGCCAAGTTCGTCCCCAAGCATCCGCTTGAGGAATAGCTTTTCCTTTAACCACAGCGGCATGGCGATGCGGAACGAAGCGAACCCCTTCGGGGCAAATTCCAGATAGGTTTCCAACAGGCGCTCGAACTTTATGAACGGCTTGTCATAAAAAACGATGTGATCCAGGGTATCGAGCGTTACGGACGCCTCGCGCAGGCAATATTCAACCGCCTTGTGCGGGAATCGCGCGTCATGCTTTTTCCTGGTAAAACGCTCCTCCTGAGCGGCGGCCACAATAACCCCGTCCCGCACCAGGGCAGCGGCGCTATCGTGGTAATAGGCCGAGATACCGAGAATAGCTCCCATCCATTAAAACATGGTGTAAATGAACGGCGCGGCCACGGAACCCTGGCCGAAAACGATAAGCGCTCCCAATAACAACATTACAAGAAAGATGGGTAAAAGCCAGAATTTTTTCCGCACCTTCAAAAACAACAGGAATTCCTTCAGTAAATCCATATTTTTCTATTATCCATAAAAATCAGAATTGCCGTTTCAGGTCTGTTTGGCCGGTTTCCCGGTCTATCCAGTAAGTAGACGCATCACGGTCGAACGATCGCGGCAGCAGTTCCCCCTTTATCATCCGAACCGCCAGCGCAAACGGGGTAATGACAACAAAAAACAGGATAGTCATAATTACCGGTTCCATAACCTTGTTAAGCAGCAGGCCGAATTTGAACCAGAGCCGGTTAAGCGGTGCGAGAACATCCGGGCATATCGCCGCGGCAACCATGAAAAAAACAGCGGCCACCACTGCCCACCAGTGCACTATCCCGCCCCGCAAAAAAGGCAAAAGGCCGATAACGGCAAAAACTACCGCAAATACCAATCCAAACGAACGGTTCGAACCCGCCTTGACTGCATGGTCTTTAATGAGATGTTCGTGAAAACTCATATGGTGTGAAATGGTATTGCGTATTCATCCCAAAGACAAGAGATATAAAAAATTTTGATTATATAGCGCTTCAAGTTTTAGCAGATACGATAGATATTCCAACAGGTCTGAATATCAACATTACGTGCGTACATCGTATCCATGGTAAAGCAATATGCCTTAAACCTCGTAATTTCCAGGGTTTGATCTCGGCCAGCCCGGCAGGATAATGAAACAGCCAAGAAAGGGGAACGCGGATACCCTATTTCGCGGCGGCCTTTTCTTCTTCGGAAACCCGTTTAACGCGGCGTTTCGGCGCGGCGGCCGGGTCGCGGTCAACAAGTTCGATTACCGCCATCGGCGCGTTATCGCCATTACGGACGCCTGCGCGGTAGATACGGGTATACCCGCCCTTGCGGTCGTTGTAGCGTTCGGCAAGACCCGAAAACAGCTTTCGGACAACCTCTTTGCTCTTCACATAACCAGCCGCCATCCGCCTGGCGGCCAGCGTACCCTTTTTGCCGAGGGTAACCATACGATCCGCAACTCTACGCAGTTCCTTCGCTTTCGCCAACGTGGTGGTGATTTTCTCGTACTGCAGCAGGGAGGTCACCTGATTGCGGAACATCGCCTTCCGGTGAGAGCATGTCCGATTAAATTTTCTTCCGTCTTTAAGATGTCTCATAGTATTTTATCCGCTTGCTCTTTAGTCGTCGTCCTTGAGATCATCGGGTGACATGCCGAGGTGAAGACCCATCTCGGAAAGTATCGTCTTGATTTCGTTAAGCGACTTGCGCCCAAAATTCCTTGTTTTGAGCATTTCAGAATCCGTCTTGGTAACCAGCTCCCCAATCGTCTTGATATTCGCTTTTTGCAGACAGTTGTACGAGCGCACGGAGAGTTCGAGTTCCTCTACGCTTCTGTTTCTATTTATCGTCGGTTTCTTCTGCTCTGGAGCCTTTTCGGGCTTTACCGCCTCTACCTCGTCTCCCGCGCTGATGAAAAGCTGCATGTAATTTTTTTGTATCATCGCGGCGTGCGAAATGGCGGACTCCGGGTTTATGGTACCGTTCGTCCAAACCTCCAGAATAAGCTTATCGAAATCCGAGGAGTGTCCCACCCGCGTTTTTTCCACCGTGTAGTTTACTTTCCTGATAGGCGAGAAGTTGGCGTCTATCGGTATCATAGATATATCGGCTTCATCCACCTTGATTCTTTCGGACGGCACATACCCGCGCCCGGTACGGACGTAAAGCTCTGCCTTGAACAGCGATTTTTTGTCCATCAGGCTTGCTATGTGAAGCTCCGGATTTATGATTCTTGATCCCGGGGGGCATTTTATATCCGCTCCCGTAGTTTCCTTCTTTCCTTTTTCGTCGATAACCAGCGTTATGTTTTCAGGGGAATCCTGCTCTATCACCAACTCCTTGAGGTTCAAAATGATGTCCGATACGTCTTCATAAACGTTCGGCAAAGTAGAGAACTCGTGGTGAATCCCTTCTATCTTGATGGCCACTACTGCCGAACCGGGAATGGAAGACAGTATATATCTCCTGATGGAGTTGCCTATGGTAACGCCGAAACCCCTTTCAAAAGGCTCCGCGACGAACTTGGAGTATTTTTTATCTTCAGCTGCTTCAATGCACTCCAGCTTTGTGGGTTTAACAAAATCCCTTAAAACGGTGTCCATACAATTTTCTCCTTACTTCGAATAAAACTCTACAATCAGATTT
>BTTC01000207.1:0-3673 GCA_036244935.1 bacterium
TCCGTATGGGCAAGAGATACGAACCCCGCCTCGAACTGCGAGGGGGCGAGGTACACTCCGTTTTCGAGCATTTTGTGGAAGTAGCGCGAAAATTTTTGGGTATCGCTTGATTTGGCGGATTCGTAATCGAACACCTTTTTATTCGTAAAAAACGTGGACAGCATAGATCCAACCCTGTTCGACGATACGGCCACCCCGGCGTCACGCGCGGCTGAGGCGATGCCTTCGGCCAGTTTTACGGATTTTGCTTCCAGTTTTTCGTAAACGCCTTGCTCCTTGAGTATAGAAAAAGTAGCGATCCCCGCCGCCATCGCAAGCGGATTGCCCGAAAGCGTTCCCGCCTGGTACACCGGCCCGGATGGGGCGATCATTTCCATTATTTCCCTCTTGCCGCCGTATGCGCCTACCGGCAGGCCGCCGCCTATAATTTTTCCGAGCGTAGTTAAATCGGGAGTTACTCCATAAAGCTGCTGTGCGCCGCCATAGGATACCCTGAAGCCGGTCATCACCTCGTCGAATATCAGTACGGCTCCGTATTGGTCGCAAAGTTTTCTGAGTCCCGATAGGAAGCCTTCGGCGGGCGGCAGTACGCCCATGTTTCCCACAATCGGTTCCAGAATTACGCATGCGGTTTTTTTGCCGTGCACGCTGAAAATTTCCTTCGTCCTTTCGATATCGTTGAAAGGCGCAGTGATGGTTTTTTTCGCCAACCCGTCCGGCACGCCGGGCGAGTCGGGCAATCCTAAAGTCTCAACGCCGGAGCCGGCCTTTACCAGCAGGGAGTCCACGTGCCCGTGGTAACAGCCGTCGAACTTTAATACGATATCGCGCCGCGTGTATCCGCGCGCCAGCCGTATGGCGCTCATCGCTGCTTCGGTGCCGGAGTTCACCATCCGCACCATCTCAACGGACGGCACGGCGTCTATCACCATTTCGGCCAGAATGTTTTCCCTTTCGGTGGGCGCCCCAAAGCTTGTACCGTCTTGCGCGGCCCTCACCACCGCCTCGATTACGCGGTCATCGGCGTGACCGGCTATCATCGGGCCCCAACTGCCAACGTAATCTATATACATCTTCCCGGATACGTCGGTGATCTTTGATCCTTTTGCCGATTTAATAAATAGAGGCGTTCCGCCGACGCCCTTGAACGCGCGCACGGGGCTGTTAACACCGCCCGGCATGAGATTCAGTGCCCGCTTGAAAAGCGGCGCGGAATCGTTGCCCATCATCAGGAGATATATTTGCCGATGATCGGCTCTAGGTCCTTTTTGGTTTTTTCCGGTATGGAGTCGGGGTTGGTAAGGATGGTATTTTCAAGCGCGGATTGACATCCCGCGGGGCAGCTACCGCCTATCGACGAGACGGCCTCTTTTATTATTTTCTGAGACATCTCGACGTTTGCCTTTATGACCTCCAGTATCGCCTGAGTGGTTACGTCTTCTTCCTCCTCGTACCAGCAGTCGTAATCGGTGGAAAGCGCAATCGTGACGTAGCACATCTCCGCCTCCCTTGCCAGCTTCGCTTCGTTCAGGTTCGTCATTCCTATTACCGACGCGCCCCAGCTACGGTACATATGAGATTCGGCCCGCGTCGAAAACTGCGGCCCCTCCATGCATACGTAGGCGCCGCCGACGTGAAGGGCTGCCCCGGCGCGTTTTGCCGCTTCCGATACAACGCCAAGAAGATCGCCGCAAACTGGATCGGCAAACGAAACGTGCGCCACTATGCCGTTTCCGAAAAACGTTGAATGGCGGCCAAACGTGCGGTCTATGAACTGGTCGGGGAACACGATGTGCCCCGGTACGATCTCCTTTTTAAGAGACCCTACGGCCGATACGGAAAGGATACGGCTGATCCCCAGTTTTTTGAATCCGTATATATTAGCGCGGAAATTAAGCTCGGACGGGAGAATGCTGTGCCTTTTTCCGTGGCGCGGCAGGAATACGATCTCGCGTCCGTTCAGTTCTCCTATTACGTATTCGTCGGAAGGGTCGCCGAACGGCGTATCAACCTTTTCGGTCCGTAAAACCTTCAGTTCCTTCATGGCGTAAAGTCCGCTTCCGCCGATAATGCCGATTTTCATCTTTTTTACTTGGGTTTAAATTGGATATAAAGCAATTTTCCAACCGGACAGCCGGTTGGTATTTTCCGCCACGCGCCCGGGGTCAACCTTCTTTCGTCTTTACATACTCGCTTAACTTCCTTTCCACTTCTCCCAGCAGGAAACGCAGTTCGGTGACCTGCTCAGCCGCCTTGTCTACCACTCTTTCCTCCGATGCGAGAACCTTGATCTTGGTATTGATGTCTTCGGCGAGTATATTGAGGTCGTTAAGGCGCTGTTCCGTGCGGTTGATTAAAGCCATGCGCGAGTTGAGCATGTCTATCTTGGACTCGGCCTCATCCATTATGGAGTTGAGGGATTTAACCTTCTCGCCGATTTCGGCAAAAGTTTCCTCGTGTTTCGCAATGGTTCGTTCCTGGTTGCGGATGTCTTCAAGAGAGCCGGCGACGACCGCAATATCTTCCTGTACCTTTTTGACCAGTTCCTCTTCTTTACCTACCTGTACCATCTGCCGGTCGACTTTATCCATCATGCCGGAAAGGAGGTTAAGCCGCTTCTCGGTTTCGATCAGCATTTCCTCCTCGTCCCTGACGGCAAGCAGCCGTTTTTCCATATCGTCTATATGCGTCTGGATTTGCGACATCTTGTTTTCCGACGAGGATATTTCCTTGAACTTCTCCCTGAATTCCAGTATCTGCGAGTCCACCTTGCCTATGATGGGCGTTAGCTCGTTTTTTGCGTTGACTATGCCTTGCAGAAGGGTATTGCCTTCCTGCACCTCCGTAAGTTTGCCGGACACGCTTTCTTCCAGTACGGTGAGTTTCGAGTTCAGGACGTTCATCCTCCGTTCCTGGACGTCGATGCTGTTCTTTTCCCTCGTGAGATCCAGTATCTTTTCCTCCACCACCCTTGTGACCTCCCGCAGGTCTTCTACTTTTTTGTCGAGGTTTTCGAGGAATTCCATTTTCTTGTTCACCCGGTCGACTTTAAGCGATGCGTCTTCCAGATAGTAATCCAGTCCGTCGAGTTTCTTTTCCAGTTTTTCCACCAGGTTCTTGCGCTGGAGCTGGTTTTCCATCTTCACATCCAGATTGATGACGGTGGATGAGAGGTCGTTTACCTTCTTTTCAACCTGATCCACTATGTTGCGCCTTGCCGAGAGTTCGTTTATCTGCGCGGTAAGTATTTCGTTGAGGTTGCCGAGTTTCTTGAGCTTGATTTCTATCTCTTCGGCCACTTTCACGTCTTCCCGGAATCCGCCCATCTTGAGTCCCAGTTCTTCGGCGTCGGCCTGAAAAACCGTCATCTTGCCGCGCGCGGTTTCAACCATTGCCATATCGTCCTTTAAAATTTTCATTTTATTGCCGATGGAATCAATCAGAAAGACGTTGAGCTTGTTTATCCTCTCCTCGGTAACCGCCACGTCTTCCTTGTCTTCGCGGACGCGCGATATATTGACCTCCAGATGGGAATTCAGTTCTTCCAGATTCCTGAGCCGCGAGGCGATGCGTTTTACCATCTCTTCCTTCGCGAGGATGTTGTGCGTCTCCACCCGTACCGAGTTCATATCCCTGGTGAACTGGGACAGCTCCTTGTTCATCTGCGACAGCG
>BTTC01000208.1:0-3640 GCA_036244935.1 bacterium
ATTTACGTTCGGCAATAGCGCGTTCCGCAAGAATTGCGTTTTTCATTACGCCGTTTCGCGGCTCATGATCATTTACCATTTTATCAGCCACCATCTGCATAAACGTAACGTAGAATTCGTCTGCGCTCTCGGAGCCCATGCTTTCCAGCATGACGAGGTTGCTTTTATCCCAGAGTTTCACGTTGAGGCTCAGTTTCTTTTCATGGGAATACTTTTTTTGATGTTCCCGCATTGCCATCGGTATGAATACGTTTTCAAGTTTGGAACGTACCGTTTCCATAGACTCCACCGGTTTTGTTGAACCCCCTATTTCAATGGAAGCGGTGTATGTGTACAACACCGGTTTTTGCGATGCAATAAAAACCCCGCCGAGGGTGAAAAGCGCCAAAAAGGCCAGGATAATCTTCTTGTGCCCAGCCAAGAGTATCCATACATCAAGGATGCTCAGTTCCTCATCGACTTCTTCCCTTACGCTCTCATGAATCAACTGTTCCTGAACGTCTTTTAAATTTTTTATTCTTTTCACCTGTTACCTGTCAAATCGCGGCTTAGCCGCTTAATGACGATTAACGCATATCGACTCCACGGTACCGTCATCCAATTCCACATACTTCAAAAACGCGGCTCAATACTATCACACAACCACTTGGTTTCGCCGAGTTTTCACCATTGCTCATCCACCGGCGAACATGGTCGCTATCTCTATACGGTCGCCGTTTTTTATACGGGTATTTTCGTAGCGGCCCCTTTCGAGCGGCAGTTTGTTGTATTCCACGATAACCGTTTTTTCGGGAAGCGACAGTTCGCTTATAAGCCCGGAAACAGACATCGGTTCACCAACTGTTCTGGTCTGGCCGTTAAGAATTATTTCCATTCAAGCTGTCCGTTTTGCCTGTTCAGTTCGATTTCCCAATCCTTGAAGTGTACATCGTACCCCATTGCGTTTAACGCGCGGCTCAGTTCGTCGATATTCCTGTCGTCAGATACAGAGAACTGTTCAAGTCCATCCACTTCGCGGGCGTATCCGCCAGGCGTTGTTTTTGATTCAACGCTTAAGTGGGTTGCGCATATATTCGCCATGCCATCACGGAAGCGCGCCGATTCCCGCGTAGAGAGGTTGATTGGCGCGTCGGGGAACGCCAGCCGGAGCCCCATCAGAATTTGCGCGTACTTAACGTCGCTTATGATTTCAAAACCGTTATCCATTCCATACGCCCGCCTTAACCGGGGGAGCGATATGGAAAACTCGATGTCCCAATGTTTTTTCTTCAGATAATGCAAATGCTCATAAAACGCCGACGAGTCGAAGTGAGGATCGTAAAGACCCGCAAGAAAACCTAGCGTCACCTGTCTGAACCCGGAACGTATTGCGCGTTCAGCTCCGTCGATGCGGAAGTCGTAATCGGTTTTTTGTCCTGCAAGATGCGTTTTTTTATAGCTGTTTTGATGATACGTCTCCTGGTACAGAACGAAGCACTGCGCGCCCGATTTTGCCAGTAAAGAGGCGGAGGGTTCGTCCAGCGCGCCCAGTTCCACCCCGATGGAGTGAAAGCCCAGCTCCTTCGCAATGCAGACTGCGCTGTTCAGGTATTCTATATTTTTAAAATTTTCCAGCTCCCCGGATACCAGCAGGATATTTTTAAAACCCTTTCCGTATATTTCACACAGTTCATCCCGTATTTCATTTTCATTCAGCGTTTTTCTTTTAACGCGGTTGTTTTTGCTGAAGCCGCAGTAACTGCAGACGTTATGGCACGAGCTTGAAAGATAAAGAGG
The DNA here is from genome assembly GCA_036244935.1 of bacterium. Taxonomy (GTDB): domain Bacteria; phylum Nitrospinota_A; class UBA7883; order JACRGQ01; family JACRGQ01; genus BTTC01. The sequence continues at coordinate 1,777 of BTTC01000208.1, forward strand.
AATGTAAAGACCTTTTACGCATCCGAAGCGGGTCCTTGTAAGTTTTTGCGCCTTTGAGGCTAACTCTTCAAAAAAATCCTTATCAGTTTCGTCAACGGATATTATGGCTAAAAAATCCTTGAGGTTTAACCGGCTGTTGTTCAGAATGTTTTTCGCGTACTTCTTGCCGCCGGTTTGCGCTATCAGCCGGTTGATTTTCCCGTCGTCAATTGCAAACGGCATATCGACCACCTCCAGTTTTTAAATTTTCAACTTAACCCGGATTTCAGGTAGTACATCAGTTTGAAAATTCCAAATTGTCTAGTCCCTCAAAAATCTGATTCACGGCAAACCTCCCCTCCCCGAAAATTCTCGGGGAGGGGAACAAAAGGGGTGGGATTCCGTAACTTCCGATTTTTAAAACAAGCGTTATAGAAAACCCCTTGTATATTGCCGACATAATACGCAAGCGTAAAACAGATTTTGTTTTTAGAACCGGTATTGTATCTGCGCCAGCAATCTGTTGGGCACTTCTAAAGTGCCGGCAGCCACCTCCCCTTCTGCTCGCGCAAGGGGAGGATTATTGCAAAAACCGCTTTCTTCATGTGCGTATATTCAAACCAATACACTACCTGATTTCATGACCGATTGACAAGCATCTGAATGGTGCGCGCCACATCCGGTCTGTCCCATTGAAGCGGGCCGATTTGATGGTGTATTACAATCCCCTCCTTGTTGATAATAAACGTTTCCGGCACGCCGGTTGTCTTGTAACTTTCCGCAACCTTACTGTAGGGATCAAGAAGAACGGGGAACGTCAGTTCATATTTTTCCACAAAATCTTTTACGACCTGTTCACCGCCCTTATCCACGCTTATGGCAAGCATCTCAAAATCCTTGTCTTTCAAACTGCCGTAAAGACGCTCCATAGACGGCATTTCCTCCACGCAGGGGATGCACCACGTGGCCCAGATATTGATGAACAATATTTTTCCCTTATAGTCCGCAAGCGTTACAACTTTGCCGCCGAGCTTTTTCAGTTTGAAATCCGGCGCCCGCACGCCCAGCATCGGGCTTGGCTGTGCCTCCTTTTTCGCGGAAATCGGTTTAAGCGCGGGACGGTTCACCATGTCGATCTTCGTCACGACATAGGTTGCGGCAACAATAACGCACAAAATCGTGAAGGGTATAAACGCAGCCGGTCTTTGGTCTTTAAAAGAGGTTGGAGCGCTTGAGCTTTTCATAATAGCTGTCGACTTCGACGCGTATTTCCTTCGGGCTCATACCTTTTTGCGTCATCTCCCACGCCATCTGCCCTTCCTTAAGGCATATATTGCACTTGGAAGCGTGGTCGTTGGTGTAACAGGTAAGGAGCGTTTTGTGTTTCAAATTGGGATTGTCGCTGCAACGGCAATAACAGTACAAGGCGTCGTATGCCTGGGGTACCTCTTCTGCCCATTGATAAATTTGAGCTACCCTGCCCTTGTAATAGCCGGAGTTCACAATGGGCCGGGTTTCTATGAGCAAAGCATTAACGGGTCTATCTGTTTTTTCCGTTGAGTTTGCGACGTTTTTATCGATACCGGAACTTGCACCATCCGACTTCATTGCCAGATACCCGGCCATTACCATAAAAACGGCAACCACCACTACCAGCAGCGCGTTGTTTTTACCACCCTTTTTTTTACTCTTCTTTTTTGCCATAAATTACCCTTTTTTTACGGTTTATTCAGCTCTCCCCAAGGGACATAGTCTACGCCCTATTTAAAAAGCAAGCAAGCACCCTCCACTCAACTCGGATTATAATAAGATGAGACTTCTAGATAAAACACCGCCAACAGGCTAAAGCATATTGCTTTACCATGAATACGATACACATGCATAA
>BTTC01000209.1:0-3630 GCA_036244935.1 bacterium
AGGTTAAACCATGCAGAGCCCCACAATGCGTCCATCATAATAGGCTTCAAGTAGTCTTCTTTTGCAGCATTTTCCTCGTATTTTGGGGTACAATCGATAGCAACCCTTGTATTTCTAACTTGTTTAGTAATTTTCAGAATATCAACAATATATTCAAGTCCTTGGGCTTTTAGTATCCAAAAGTGTTCTGGTTTTTCTGCTTGTTCATACCATATATTAAATTGTTCAAGGGCTTCCTTGTAGTCACCGGTGTACATTAATGAATCAGCATACCTCGCCCTCGTCCACTCCTTATTCTCTCGTTCCAATGCTTTCTTGTACAATCTGCTTGAAAATCGGTATTTCCCAAGTTCAAACAATACCCCAGCTGTTTCGCTCAGGAAATAAGCTCTTTTTAAATAACCAGGATCGTGTCTTTTTGCCAGACAATAATGTTTAAATGCTTTTCTATGGTCAGAAGCAGAAAAATAACAACCTGCAATATTGTAATGTAAACCGCTCGGTGCAAAACCCTCCTTGTTTTTTTCGCAATACTCTAACAAACTTTTATATAAGCTCAGCAAAAACTCATTCGCTTTATATTTATTTTCTTTTGCATGTATATGTATAGACACTATTACAAAAAATGCCGAGACTGGGTCTTTTTGTATCTCTAATAGAAATTCAAAAATATTTCTACATTCATTGAATCCATCTGTTTTTAATAAAGAGGAAGTAATGAACGGAATTAGATTAGCTCGTTTTTTGAGAATTGATGCTTGTTTATAATAGGTTTTAAATAATTTTGAAGAGTCATGGAAATGCCCAAAATGGTTTAATACAACTCCAGCGCCTATCATTAGGTTTGCCAAGGTCTTTTTCATTTCATTCTCTTTGTATTTCCTTAAAGGACCCAATGAAAAACTTGAAATTTCCCCGCCGATATATATCGTTGTTTTGCTTTCAGAAAATACAATTCTTGTACTTATTTGTTTTTCAGGGTCAGCCACAATTTTGAATAATTCTGGATATTTTTGGCTCTCCTTTTCGAATAAAAAAGATAATTCAGATGTTGGATATATTTCTTTTACGTCTGGAGAATATTTCAACTGTATATACAAAGGCAAAGAAAAGGTCCCAGATTGTAGTAATAAATAATTATCTATTTCTTTTTCAATTTCTCTGGCGGTATCATTACGCCAATATTTATTGGGGTCAAAAGCAAGTGTTGTGGTCTTTTGGTTATGTTTTATTTTCCTGTCTAATTTTGAATGTGCCCATCTATAGTAAAGACGTTTATTTTTTGATAAATACAAGACTATTAAGGTTGGTATAGGGAAAGAAGCCCAATATTCAAAATCCTTTTTATTCAAGGAAATCTTTAAAGCTTTTCCCAAATCATTTTTGTCCGTTGATTTTAATTGGATGTTAAAAGATTTACCCGTTGATCTGTTGTTTTTATCAAAAATTTCAACTTCAGCATCTATGCCATAATCTGGAACTTTATCCCTGTATACCCACTGTGATGGTAGGCAATCCTTAAAGGCAATTTTGGATTTGTCCTCTATTTGATGCGAGCGAGGTCTCTCTTTTGGCATAAAATTATCTTTATAGTTACATGTGAAAGAAGAGTATCAAATAGTTGGAAGATATTAACAAACTCGTCGCATAAAAAAATTCTTCTCTTTTCTGAAGTTTTATTAAGTACTTTCATGTTTGAATTTCGACATCATAAAGTAGAAAGCTCCCATTAACAAATAGCCGGTGGTTACAGTGTAAACGGCCTGCGGCAGATCGGCTGAAGGCAGGTAAAGCCTGCCGTCGGAAAACGGGGAGTGGATAATTCCCACCATCGTAAGGCCGCCTCCCAGCCATGCCAACCGAGCCGCCCCCGCGAGTTTGCCGTCGATCAGGGCAACGACCATCGCCGCCCACAGCATCGCTATGCAAATAAAACCGTTGCCCAGAATCATAACCGCGTTATAGGTAGATTGGAAATCGGGACGCAGGTCGGCGAGCGTTATCCCCGCCGCGCCCATCATAGCGTTGTACTGGATAAAAACAAGGTTCGCAATAACCGGTATGAAACAGATGGATACCGCCGCCATGTGACGTTTGTCCGTTTCCGCGTAAGCCTGCACGCAAACCTCCAGCCCGATAAAGACCAGAATAGGCACCATAACCGATTCGGGCAGCAGCGATATCAGAAGCCCTATCACGCCCAGCATCGCCCCTACGCCGATGAAGATTCCGGCAGCCAGAGTATACGCCGCCCGTCCGCCCATCCGCTTGTAGGCGGGATGCCCTATGTAAGGAGTGTTTTGAACCACCCCGCCGCACAGTCCGGCGATGAGGGTCGCCGCCCCCTCCACGAGAAGAATGTCGCGCGTTTTGTATTTATCGCCCGCAACGGCGGCGGACTCGGTGTTGTCTATGCCGCCTATCACGTTACTGATAGCTATCGGTATCGCTATCGGCAGATACTTCATACCCAGCGAAAGGCCGTCGAGAAAGTGCAAACTCGGCAGCGGCAGGGCGAACGCAAGCTCGATCTCCGGTACGTGGTGCCCGCCGGTTATGCCGAGCGCTTTTGTTATGTAATAGATAACGGTTCCAATCCCCACGGCCGCCAGCGCGCCCGGAATATCGAAAGGCAGTTTTATGCGGGCGGTAAACGTAAGCAGTATCACGCCAAGCGCAACGAACCCGCCGATGGGATCGTTTATGATTTTCATGAAAGGCAAAAACGCGATGAATACCATCGCCAGCGCGCCAAGCGATCCCAAAAGCGCCGCGCGCGGGACGTTCCTTCTTACCGCCTCGCCGAAAAATGCGGTTATGGTTTTTACGGCCCCCATCACGACCAGCACCGCCATCCCCGCAGCCCATGCAAGATCGGCGTTTTTCGTCACTGCGTAGGCCGGTCCTATGACTCCGAGCGTAAGGCCGAAAAGCGCGATTGCGTCTATGCCCAGCGGCATGGCGCAAACGTCCTGACGCCGTTCCTTCTTTGCGAGTCTGAACGCCATCCATGCGTATGCAAAATCGCCCAGCATCACGCCCAGCGCCGTACCGGGCACCATCTTTAAAAGGACGACATCCGCCGGCATCTTGAATATCCCCATGAGGATAGAGGCGAGTATGACGAGGCCGGTCATGTTGTCCAGCATCAGCCCGAAAAAGGCGTTAATATCTCCCTTTGCCGCCCAGCGGTATTTGAAATTTTGACCGTCGCCGTCGCCGTCTGTCTGCATCGTCAACCGATGGTTAATAAAGGCTTACTGAATATTCGGGAGATCGAAAAAAACAGCTTCACGTTGCGGGGAAGAACTCGATGAACGGCTTTAAATCCTCGTAACCTTTTCCTTTACGGAGTATCGAGGGTGAGTCTTCCGTGAAATCTATTATGGTTGACGGCTCGTTTTCCAGCGGCCCGTCGTCAACAATAACGGCCACGGCCGCCACGAACTCCGGCGCAAGGTCTCCCACGGCGCATATCGGCTCTTCAGTCGAAACGTTTACCGAGGTGGTAATGATCGGCGATCCGAACGCACGGGCGATGGCAAGCGGTACGGGATGATCCGGTATGCGTATGCCCACCGCATGATCGGACGACACCATTTTTTTCGGTATGCCGTTGCCGCTTGGAAG
>BTTC01000210.1:0-3566 GCA_036244935.1 bacterium
GTATATTCTTCCGGCGTGATGATTTTACTGAAGCCAAACTTTTCCGCCGTCTGCCTTGTTATCGGCCCGATTGCCGCCACGTCCATTCTACCCTTAATCTCGGCCAATTCCGACCTTTCAAACATCCCCGCAAAATTCGATACGGTAGACGATGAAGTAAACGTTACCATATCAATCTCGCCGTTGAGTATTTTTTTTAAAATCCTTTTCTTTTTTGTTTCCGGTTTTATCGTCCTGTACGCCGTCACCACGTCCACAACGGCGCCTTTTTCCGAAAGTCCGGCAGGCAGCGTTTCGCGCGCCTCTTTCGCGCGGGGTATCAAAATCCTGAGTCCCTCAACGTCTCCTATCGCTTCTATGATCGCTTCGGCGCGGAACTCATCCGGCACCAGATCAACCCTCATGCCCAACGCTTCAACTGCATCGGCGGTTTTGCTTCCTATGGCGCATATCCTGGGCCCGGCAAGATCGCGTATATCGCGGCGTGTATCGCGCAGCCTGTCCGCCAGATAACTTACGCCGTTTACCGATGTGAAAATTATCCATCCGTAGCCGGACGCCTTGTCCAGCGCCGCATCGAGCTCCAGCCAGCTATCCGGCTGTACCGTCTCGATGGTGGGGAACTCCACCGTCGAAGCGCCCATATCCTCCAGCTTTTTCACAAAACCGCTTGCCTGCGCGCGGGCGCGCGTGACAACTATTCTTTTACCGAAAAGCGGTTTATTCTCGAACCAGTCAAGTTTTTCGCGCAGTTTAACAACATCGCCCACGACGATCATGGCCGGAGACGCAATTTTTTCGTCTTCCGCCGTCTTGACGATTGTTTCCAGATTGCCGGTCCATGTTTTTTGTTTCGTCGTGGTGCCCCAGCGGATAACCGCTACCGGCGTTTGGGGATTGCGGCCGTTTTCGATCAGTTTTGCCACTATATACGGCAGGTTTCCAACGCCCATGAAAAACAGCAGCGTAGCCGCGCCGGTGGATATTTTTTGCCAGTCTATTCCGCTTTCGGGTTTTCCGGGTTCTTCGTGCCCAGTGATAAACGCAACCGAAGAAGCATACGACCTGTGCGTAAGCGGTATCCCCGCGTATGCGCAGGCCGCCGTGCCCGCAGTAACGCCGGGTACCACCTCAAAACCGACTCCCGCGTCGACCAGTTCTTCCGCTTCCTCGCCGCCGCGTCCAAAAATAAACGGATCGCCACCCTTTAAACGGGCTATCTTCTTGCCCTGCTTAGCCTTTTCGACAAGGAGGGCGTTTATATTTTCCTGCGGCATTGCGTGGTCGCCGCCCTTTTTTCCCACGTATATGATCTCTGCGTCTTTAGCGGCATGATCCAGCAAGTCTTCATTGGCGAGATAGTCGTATACAATCACGTCGCACGTTTTGATAAGCTCAAGTCCGCGGATTGTCATAAGACCGGCATCGCCCGGCCCAGCGCCGATCAGATATACTTTTCCGCACATGGATAAGGAGAGTATGGCAAAATAATCCAACGTTTTCAATCCGATTCACACTCGCCGCGAGAAGGCAAGTTTGTAATACAATGGCCGGGATCATGAGCAAAGTAATAAGGTGAAGACTTTAATAAAGGCCGGCCTTGTTTATCCCGTGCTGGATAAACCGCTTCATGGTGGATGCGTGTCGGTTTCGGACGGCGTAATCAAAGCCGTGGGCGGGGCGGACGATTTCGACGAAAGCCTTTTCGATGAGGTGATAGACCTTGCCAGTCACCTGCTTTTACCCGGTTTTGTAAACGCGCACAGCCATTTACGTTTGTCGGGCGCTAAAAACGCCATAAACTATCACGGCTCGTTTACGGACTGGATAAGGCAGGTGGTTGAATTCAATTCCCGGGTAGATCAAGAACAGCGTTTAAGCTCCATCGAACACGGAATCGCCATGATGATGGAATCGGGCATTACCGCCGTTGCGGACCTTGTGTGGGATCAAAACGAAGCCCTCAAGGTTGCAAGATCGCCTGTGAGAAGCGTCGTGTTCATAGAGGTAATCTCTCCCCACGCCAAAGACGCGGGCAATAGCGTAGATGAAATAAAGGGGCTGGCTGAATATCTCGCCGCAAAAGGGGTATCGGTCGGCCTGGCGCCGCACGCGCCGTATTCGGTATCGGGTGCGGCGTTCGAGCTGCTGAATGAAATCGCCCGTAAAAATTCATGGGGGCTTATGACGCACGTTGCTGAAACCCCGGAAGAAAATGAATACCTGATTAACGGGACGGGCGATCTGAAAAAATTACTTATCGAAAGAGGCTTTATACATGGAGAGAGCCGTTCGGGAACCGGGAAAACGCCGGTAGCGCTGGTTGACGGTTATGATCCCCCCCCAAATTTCATGGCGGTTCATTTGAACTGTTTGAATGATGCGGACGTTAACCTACTTGCGAAAAAAGGCGCGGCGCCTCTGTTTTGCCCAGCCTCGTCGCGCTGGTTCGGGCGAAAAAATGTGATGCCGCTTGAAGCGCTGATGCGCGCCGGGTTGCGCCCAGCCATAGGAACCGATTCCCTTGCCAGCAATTCCGCGCTTTCCATGCTGGACGAGCTGCGGTGCGCCGCCGAATATTTTCCGCGCATCAGCAGGGCCAGACTCATAGAGATGGCCACCGTCAACGGCGCCGACCATCTTCGCCTCAACTGCGGCGCAATCCAAACGGGGAAGTGGGCCGATCTCATAGCCTTCAGGCGGGACGAAGGAACCGATCCCGTCGATTGCGTGTTTAATGCCCGGAAGACGGATTTCTTAATGATTGCCGGAAAAGTTTATCGTAAAAAATAGAAGAAAAAATGGTAGCCGTACCTTTATGCGGTAGTATAAAATGCTTAGTCACCGTATCATGCTGGCGGATATTTTTTTCGAGGGAGTCTTGTTTTGACCGGTATACCTAACGAAAGGGAGAGAAAAGTTCTACGGGCGGTGGTGGAAAACCACATAGACGATCCCACGCCCGTTGCGTCGCGCACTCTTTCGGGAAAAAACCTTTCGGAACTCGGCCTCAGTCCCGCCACCATCAGGAACGTAATGGCCGCACTCGATGATATGGGATATATCACTCAACCGCACACATCCGCAGGGCGCGTACCAACCGACAAGGGATACCGCTTTTTTACCGATGAGTTAATGACCGCAAGGAAACTCGCCACCGTCGACAGAAGAAAGATAAACCATCTGCTCGGAGAGGAAAAAGAGGCTGCGGGCGGATCGCTGGCTGCGGTTTCAAGGATATTGACCGCTTTTTCCAGACAGGCGGCTATGGTTTTGCTTCCCAATATGTCTACTGCCGTTATTGAGAGGTTTTATTTCATAAAAATTTCGGACTTGCAGGTGCAGGTGGTTCTTAAAACGTCATTCGGCGGCGTGGAAAACCTGCTTGTGGAAATAGACGAAAACTGGCCCGAAAATGAACTGGCGGAACTGGCGAATTTTATAAACGCGAAGTACTCGGGCAACTCGCTGCGCGCAATACGCGACAAATTGAAAAAACAGCTAAAGCGTGAAAAGGCGCGCGCAAACAGGCTGCGTAAAAGAGCGCTTAAGATACAGGACAAAAT
>BTTC01000211.1:0-3561 GCA_036244935.1 bacterium
CTCCACTGTCGACGCGATGACGGCCATAACGGACATGAACTCCGCGTGCCGGTCGCGCTGTATTACCTGAGTGGATATGGCCGCCGGTTTAAGCCCCATTTTAGAGCAGACATGTTTTTCCACCTCCATGGAAAGATGAGCATGAGTGCCGACCGCACCGGATATGGCCCCAACCGACACCGTCTCTATCGCGCGCCGGAGCCTTTCGCAGTTACGCTTCATCTCGGAATACCAAAGCGCGAATTTAAGCCCCAGCGTAGTCGGCTCGGCATGGACGCCGTGCGTCCTGCCCATGCAAACGGTCTCTTTATGCAGGTACGCCTTCTTTTTGAGCGCCTCAAGGAGTTTATCCAGTTTTTCCATGATAAGCTCGCCCGACTTTTTAAGCAGCGCGCAGGTGGCGGTATCCACCACGTCCGAAGAGGTGAGACCCATATGAATGTACCGTGAATCCGGCCCGACGTTTTCCGCGACGTTGGTGAGAAACGCGATAACGTCGTGCTTCAGCTCCTTTTCCAGCTCGCCGATTCTCTCTACCGAAAAGGCGGCTTTCCTCTTTATTACGGCAAACGCCTTTTTCGGCATTCCGCCCTGTTTTACCTGGGCCTCGCACGCCAGAATCTCCACTTCCAGCCACGTGGCGAATTTGGTCTCGAGCGACCAAAGCCGGGACATCTCCTTTAGCGAATATCTTTCTATCACTTAGTTTGGCGCTTTCGTCACCCTGGGTTTATTGAAGGGATGAACGCGCCGTAAGGATGACATATTTTTACCCGCCCGTTTGTCCAAACGCTGACTTTCGAGCTTATTTTTTCTTTTTTTTCTTGGCGCGTTTACCGCCGTCCCAGACGTGCTTTTTTGATACCCATCCCTTGTCGCCGTCCGGGTCTGCGATTTTGTACCATCCGTTTTTTGTACCTATTATCTTGAACGTATAGTTTTTCGGCGCCTGAAAAAGAATCCGCGACTTCGTACTTGGCGATTTCCGCACGTTAACGTACTCGCTGGTTACGATGGCCGCCGGTTTTTTAAGCGACACGGAATCGTGTATCCAGCCGACGTCACCTTCCACGTCGCGCACGGCGTACCAGTGACCATACGGGGCAAGGAGTTCCATAGGGGTGTAAAGGCGCGGCTTCCACAGGATTGTATAATCCGTACCCGGACCGTTGCGTATTTTGGCATCCTTGTGGTTGACCATAACCGATTCCGCCCAAGCGGACGAAGCAGCGGTTAAAACCAAAAGCGCGATAAAAACCTTTAACTTAATCATAATATTACGTAATCCTCAAACCCGGTTCGGCATCTTCAGACGTACCGGCGAGAATCAGTTTACCTTTATCCGAAGCGGCAAGCAACATCCCGTTTGATTCTACGCCCATTATTTTTACCGGCTTGAGGTTGGTGACAACAAGAACCCGCCTGCCCATAAGCTCTTCGGGGCTGCAGCGTTCCGCAATTCCCGCTACGACCTGGCGTTTTTCGTACCCGATGTCCACCTGAAGTTTCAGTAATTTTTTCGATTTGGGAACAGGCTGCGCCGAGATAATCGTCGCCGTCACGATTTTCACCTTTTTGAAATCGTCAATGGAAATTTTTTGCTCCAACGATTTTTTCTCTGGTTCCCTCCCCCTTGGCCGGGTTATCGAATCTTTTACTTCATCCGCCTTTTTCTCATCGATACGCGGGAAAAGCGCACCTTCCGGCGCTATTTCATGCCCGCCCTCAACGCAACCCCATTCGAGCGTCCCTCCGTCGTATCCGGCCCGCAGTCCCAGCTGTTTAAAAAGACTCTGGGCACTATTCGGCATGAAAGGTACCATCATGCGCCCGATAACCCTTAAGGTTTCCGCCGATCCATAAAGTATATCGTCAAGTTTCTCTTCTTCCCCTTTTTTACCCGCAAGCGTCCACGGCCTGCTTTTGACGATGAACCTGTTAAGTTCATCGCATAGCATTATCATCTCGTCCAGCGCCTTGCTCAATGCCGCATTTCCCATATGGGAGGAGTACCTTTCGCACGCATTCATGGCCGCGGTTTTAATATTCTCCACATTCGTACCGCCGGTAATCTTGCGCGGTACTACGGAGCCGCGGTATTTTTTTATCATCGTCAGCGTGCGTGAAATCAGATTGCCGAGGTTGTTGGCAAGGTCAACGTTTATACGGTTTATGAGCGAATTTATGGAAAAATTTCCGTCCAGACCAAACGGCACCTCCCTCATCAAGAAATAACGGAACTGGTCCAGCCCCACCGCTTCAGCAATTTTTGAAGGGTTCACCACGTTGCCCAGACTTTTGGACATCTTTTTGCCATCGATAGTCCACCATCCATGGGCGAATATCCTTTTCGGTATGGGCAGCTCCAGCGCCTTCAGCATTGTTATCCAGTATACGGAGTGGGTGGTGAGTATATCCTTGCCTATGAGGTGCAGATCAGCCGGCCACCATTTATCGAACCGGCTGTCTTGCGCGTACAGTCCCGGCGCGGATACGTAATTAAGCAGGGCGTCGAACCATACGTACGTAACATAGCCGCTGTCGAACGGAAGTTCAATCCCCCAAGACATTCGGGTTTTGGGCCTGGATATACAAAGGTCTTCAAGTTTTTTTTCAAGGAAGCCAAGTACTTCATTGCGCCTTGAAACCGGCAATATAAAACCGTCGTGGTTTTTGATGTGGTCGATCAGCCAGTCCCGGTATTTTCCCATTTTGAAAAAGTAGTTTTTTTCCTTGATGCGCTGCACCGGCCTGCCGCAATCGGGACAGCAAATTTCCTTATAACCTAAGCCGGAACCGTCGCCGAAACCGGCGCCGTTAGCCTCGCCGAAACCGTAGCCATCACCGAAGCTGGAGCCGGAACCACAGCCCTTAAGGTCCTTTTCCGTCCAGAATCGTTCGTCCGGCACGCAGTACCATCCTTCGTATACATCGGAGTAGATTTCTCCCTTGTCGTACAGCGTTTGAAGCGCCTGCCGGACAACCTTTTTATGCCGCTTATCGGTGGTGCGTATGAAATCGTCATTCGATATGCCCATATCTTTCCACAGGTTTTTAAAAACCGCACTATGCGCTTCTACGTGTTCTTCGACGGGAACGGAAAGCCTGGCCGCTGCCTGATCGGCCTTCTGGCCGTGTTCGTCGGTGCCTGTGAGAAAAAATACCTCGCGGCCTTCAAGCCTGTGGTAACGCGCCAGCACGTCGGCGGCCACCGTTGTATAAACGTGTCCCAGATGTGGTACGTCGTTTACGTAATAGATGGGCGTCGTTACGTAGAATTTTCCTGCCTTTTTCATCGGCTTTTTGTCTTATGCCTTTTTCTCATTGTCGTGGTTCGACCAGCTCACCATGACAAACTGTCACCCTGAGCTTGAAGGGTAAGGGTATTGCCGCATCTAAAGCATATTGCTTTACCATGAATACGATACACATACGTAATGTCTTGATATTCGGTAGTGCATCAGTTTGAAAATTCCAAATTGTCTAATCCCTCAAAAATCTGATTCACGGCAAACATCCCCTCCTCGGCTCACGAGGAGGGGCGCAGGGGTGGTATCCATA
>BTTC01000212.1:0-3544 GCA_036244935.1 bacterium
CAACTACCCGCTTGCAGCGGGAAGGCAATTGGCGGCCATACATGCGGTGACGCCTGTGCAACCAGTTGAAGTCCCGTCGCCGTCTAATTTAAATTGTACTTTTGATATTACCGTTATCCTTTGTATCTCGCTTGTGACTCAAGTAACCGGAGAGGTGACCGAGCGGTTGAAGGTGCACGCCTGGAAAGCGTGTGTGTGGGAAACTGCACCGAGGGTTCGAATCCCTCCCTCTCCGCCATTAAAAAGTTGCTCCTGAAAGGAGCGAGTTTTTGATGGCGTCAGGTAGTTTTGGATTTTAACCCCTGGTTCGAAAACGACCTACCATTTTAAACTTTCAATATTGGGAGTTTCTGCGAGCACGGCGCAGCCGCGCGGAGCTAATCCCGTAATCATAAAAAATGTTTATATTGACATCACATTTACAAATGTTGATACTTTAAATAAGCGTTTCGGGAGTAAAAACCAGCCCGAATCTATTTCAGGTTAATAACCTTTTAATTGAGGCCTTTTTTCAGGCTTAACGTTCCGTGCGGTTGAGCGCCGCACCCCGGTTTATTAAACAAAATCCGTATATACGATGAACAGCATACTTGTAGTTGATGACGACAAAACCGCCAGAATTATCCTGCAACACCACTTGGGAAAATTCAAATACCGCGTTTACCTGGCGGAAAGCGGCATGGCGGCTCTTAACATCCTGAAAAACAATACCATCGACCTCATTTTGCTGGACCAGATAATGCCCGGCATGGACGGGCTGAAGACCTTTGAAAAGATAAAGGAAGAGATTTACCCGGTGCCTCCCGTAATCATGGGGACATCGCTGGACTCGACGCACCTGGCTGTAAACGCGATGCGGCTGGGGGTGACGGACTTTCTTTTAAAACCTTTCGACAAGGAGGTTTTGAAAATCAAGGTAGAGCGCGCCTTGAGCGAATCGCTTGAAAAAAAGCGAAAGGAGCTGGCCCTGAAAAGCGTCCATAGATGTTCGATAAAGAACTATGGAAACACCGAAGAGATGCTTAACGACGCGCTTTCGGCGGTGACCGATTTTATGGGGATGGAGACCGCTTTTTTCGGCAAAATCAGTAACGGTTCCGTAAAAATCGAGTATTGCGCCGGTTGCGGCAAAAACTTTACGGCAGGCGGCGTTTTTAACGTGGAAGACATTTTTTATCCGGACGCAATCAAAGCCGCCATCCCGCTTTTCATTGCGGATACCACACAAGGCAGTGAATGGAAAGAACACCCTATTAATCGCCGGTTTGGATTTTCTTCTTATATCGGCATTCCCCTCTTGATAAAAGGAGAGGTGTACGGGATTTTCGGCATCTGCTCCACGTCGACGCAAAAATTCGATGAGTTCACCCTGGAGATAACGAGACTTTTTGCGGAAAAGATAGAAAGCGAGATCGAAAGAAAGATAATACAAAAAGAGCTGCTGGAGGCCAAAACCCTGTCGTCAATGAGCCGCATGGCCGCCACTATAGCCCACGAAATGCGTCAGCCGCTTACCGCCGCCGACGTGGACCTGGCCGAGGTCAGGGAGGCTTTAGCAAACGATCCACAGGGCGGCGAACTGGTTGTCTCCGTAAGGTCGAAAATAGCCGATGCGCTACAGATTATCCGCTCGATGATGAAAATCTACCGCGGCAGACAGAACCGGGAAGCGGTAAACATCGACATAAACCAGGAGATCGCCGACGCCGTCTTGCTTTTCGGCAATAAAAGCAGGGGCGTTGAAATCGTGCGCAATTTCGAAGGCCTCGTGCGGGTTAAAACCGCCGGCAACCTGAGCCGGATTTTCGTGAACCTTATAGGCAACGCCCTGGATGCGCTTCAAAATAACGGAAAGCTGGAATTAAGTACGCAAAAAACGGATGATGGCGCGCTGGTAACCATCGAAGACGACGGAACCGGTATCCCGCCGGAATTGCAAAAAAAAATCTTCGAGCCGGAATTCACCACCAAAAAAAGCGGCGAGGGAGCAGGTCTCGGACTGTGGATCGCCAAACAGGAGACGGAACGCATCGGCGGAAAAATAGAGGTTGAGAGCGAACCCGGCAGATACACGCGGTTTCGCGTGCGGCTTATCAATCTAGAAAAAACGGGTGACGAAAAAAAATGATAAAAACAAATATCGCTGACCGCGTCGAGGATCTTCCGATGCTAAGCAACACGTTTAACGAAATCAGCCGGGTTGCGGACAACCCCCACAGCACCAGCCGCGAGATTTCCACAATCGTCGAGCGCGACCAGGTTATTACAACGAAGGTGCTGAAGCTTATCAACTCCGCCTTTTACGGCATCCCGAGACGGATAACAATGCTGGAGCAGGCAATAACGCTTCTGGGAACAAGCGCGGTCAAGAACCTTATTCTTGGCGGCTCCGTTTTTCAGGCTTTTGGCGGCTCGGCCGATCTGCGCGGTTTGTGGGTACACGCGTTTGCCGTGGCAACCGGAGCAAAGATAATCGGCCAGAAAATAAACTACCGCGAAATCGAAGAGCTCTTCATCTGCGGCCTGCTTCACGATATCGGCAAACTGGCCGAATACCTGATTGAACCCGACGCCGTTAATGCGGTGAGAGAAAAAAGCCTGTCCGAAAAGATGTTCTTCTGGCAGGCGGAAGAAGAACTTTTTGAAACAGGACACGAACGTATCGGACAAAGGCTTTTGACGCGATGGAAACTGCCTGATAAATACTGCAAAGTGGTGGCCTTCCACCACAAACCGCACGCAAAAAGAGATTACGCCCTGGAAACGGCGGCTGTTTATACCGCCGACGCACTGGCTCGAAGCCTCAATCTCGGCGATAGCTGGGATAACAACCTGGTGCCGAAGATAGACGGTGCGGTAATTGACGTCCTCGACATTGATGTAATGGCGGATGAGGAGATCAAGGAAGCGGTTATTGAACAGACGGAAGAAGTTCTACAAATCTTTATGAGTGACAAGGCGTAAGGAAATGTCTGAAATACTACTGGTCGACGACGACGAACGTATTATTGATTCATTCAAACGACACCTCGAAAGACAGGGTTATTCGGTACTGACGGCAAAAAACGGTGAAGAAGCCCTGGAAGTTCTTAAAGGCCACACCCCGGAACTTATAATCTCCGATGTCCGCATGCCGGTGATGGACGGCATCGAATTCATGAAAAAAGTGCCGGAGCAAAAAGGGCTCGTCCCCGGCCGGATCCTGTTTACGGCATTCGACGACGGCGAGGCGATTGAGCTGGCAAAAATCGGTAAGGGCGGCATTTTCCGGGTGGAGAAAGACAGGTGGGAAACGGACCTCAAACCGGCGATAGCGCGCGCGCTGGAACTGAGGGGATTCATGGAACAGCTCGCGATAAAAGCCGAGGAAGAACTCCAGCGCGAAAAAAAGCTTGCCGAGATGAGAACGACCGAGGAACTTAACAAACTGCAAAATATTTTTGTCGTTTCGATTAACCATGAATTCCGTACGCCCCTTACCGGGACTATGGGCTTTTCGGAAACCATTTTGACGATGCTGAAAAAAGGCAGCCTTCCGTTGGAA
>BTTC01000213.1:0-3529 GCA_036244935.1 bacterium
GGTTTCGTACAATTCCTATTCCCGATGTTTCGAGATGGCGCATCCGGATATCGAGGTATCTGATAAGGGGGACGAAGAGCGCTCCGGCGGAATAGCGCCCGTATATCCGTTGACGGAGGGGATTCCACAGAAGAACATGCGTACTATAACCGGCAGAACGCTTGAAGCGATAAAAATGATCGGTGAAACGCTGCCCGCGCAGCTGCTGCGCTCGTTGAAACTTTTAAGCAGGGACGATTCGATACGGCAATTGCACGACCCGCCGGAAAATATTCCGGCTGAACTCCTCAACTCCTTCGGCACGCCAGCGCACCGCAGGATTATTTTTGAAGAGTTCTTCATGATCGAGTGCGCAATGGCCATTCTTCGTAACCGCAATACCGAGCGCGTTGAAGGAGTTCGTATTAATGTTAACGACGCGGACAGGAAAGATATTGTTTCAAAACTGCCGTTCGAGCTTACGCCGGATCAACAAAAAGTTATGGGCGAAATCGTTGAGGACGTTAAAAATCCCCAACCGATGAACCGTCTTTTGCAGGGCGACGTGGGATGCGGGAAAACGGTCGTGGTGGTAACCGTCGCCGCGCTTGCCGCGAAATGCGGTTTTCAATCCGCTTTTATGGCGCCTACGGAGATACTGGCCGAGCAGCACTACAATACTATAATCAGTATGAATGATGCGCTTTGTCTCAGGACCGCGCTATTAACCTCCGGCGCGAAGGAAAAAGAGCAGATAAAGAAAGATGCTGCGGAAGGCAGCCTCGACCTGATTGTGGGTACGCATGCGCTGATTCAAAAGGATCTGGTTTTAAAAAATCCTGGTCTGGTGATAATTGACGAACAGCACCGTTTCGGCGTTCGTCAAAGGGGAGAGCTTATGGGCAAGGGCAAGGAAAAGATTTTAAATACGCTCATCATGACGGCCACTCCGATACCGCGAACGCTTGCCATGACGCTTTACGGCGATCTCGACATCAGCGTCATAAAAACCATGCCCAGGGGAAGGGGGCTGGTGGAAACAAGAATAATTCCCCCCAATGCCATGTCGAAAGCGCGTCTGTTGATACACCGCGAAATCAAAAAAGGACGGCAGGCGTTCATCATCTATCCTTTAGTGGAGGAAAGCGAAAAGATGGAACTCAAGGCGGCAACACTGATGTGGGAGGTCTATCAGAAAAAAGTTTTCCCAGACCTCCGCGTGGGACTGGTGTACGGGCGAATGAAACCGGACGAAAAAAGCGCGGCGATGAGCGGTTTCGCCAAAGGGGAAATTGATATACTGGTTTCCACAACGGTGCTGGAGGTGGGTATCGACCAGCCGAACGCCACGGTGATGATGATAGAACACGCGGAGCGGTTCGGGCTTGCGCAGCTTCACCAGCTTCGTGGGCGCGTCGGGCGCGGAAGCGAAAAATCGTACTGCCTGCTCGCCGTCGAGTATCCGGTAAGCGGCATCGCCCGTGAAAGGCTTAAAGTTATGGTGCGCACCCGCGACGGTTTTGTAATTGCCGAAAAAGATCTGGAACTGCGCGGCACCGGCGACCTGTTCGGAACGCGGCAATCCGGCCTGCCGTCGCTTAAGATGGCCAACCTCTTCCGCGACTTCGACATTTTAAAGCTAGCAAAACAGGAGGCCTTCAAGCTAATAGAAAGGGACCCCGATCTCGTTTCGCCCGAAAATCTGCCGCTGCGAAAGGAACTCGCAAAAAACTGGCGCGACAAATTCAAACTGGTGGACGTGGGATAGGACTATGTACAAAAATTTTGGCGGTCCGTCAGGTCAATGTTTTGAGGGTAATCGTATACTTATGCGAGTAGCTTTTTCCCGGCGGTATGGATATTTCGGTAAGCGCCGCAAATGAGCTGCCCTGGTAGTTTGACTCAAAGCCGCCCTCGGATTGCGATACGGTTTCAACCGGAAAACGCAGCAGCGCGACGGGACGGCTGGAAGCCATCTCAACCGAAAAGCGGAAGAACTCGTCGGTTAGAGTCCATTTTTTCACTCCTTCCGTTTCGCCTTTCGAGTTCATTTTGTGCCGTTCTTTACGGATGGTGACATACCTGTCCGGCGCGTCAGGCGCCAGCAGCGTGAAATTCCACTCCACGCCGAAAAATATCTGCGCCGCCGTGTCGCCCGACAGATTTCTTATGCGGTATTCGCAGGATAGCCTGGGCTTTTTGGAGTCTATTGAATATTTTTTTTTCATTTCCAGCGGGATGAAGCGGTCGTTTACCTTTAGTTCTCCGTTGCGGCGGAAAACCAAAGACGCGGTGGATTTTTTTTTCTTCATGGACGATATTTCATATGGCGCGATGATGAAATCGCCGCTTTCACCAAAACTCCCGTTTTGTAAATCGTCAACCGAAGGCCGCGACTCGAACATGTGATCGAGGAAAGAACGGCGAAGGTATCGGTCGAAAACCAGTTTTTTATCCAGCGCCTCCTCCTTCATGGAAACCCGGTCGTGGATGGACTTGATCTCGCCGCTTTTTTCTCCTTCACCGCTAACCGCTTCGATGATCTTCTGGTGGTACTCTTCCGGTCTTCTTGTGATTACGTTGCTGATGTTGAACGACGCGGGTTTGTAGTCTATCTCCGTAACCGAAGCGCCGTATCTGGAATCTACAAGAACAAAAAGGTCTGCCGTTTCAACCGCCGCTTCCTTCCCGAAGTTCTTGGAAAAATCGCCGCTGTTTATTTCGATCCAGCCGCTGTTTTTGTGCAGCAGGCGGTCGGCGATCCTGCCGGATTCAATCAGGTGGAAATAGCAGGCGTGGCGAAGGTGACTTAAATAAAGGCCACCGAAAAGGCCGTGCCAGTAAGGACAGTTGCATTGCCCCTTGTAAAGTTCCCGACGCATGCTTTCCTTTATCTTTTCGCTACGGGTTTTCACCACGGAATTTTCAACGCGGTTCGATATGTACAGCATTTTTTTATGCAGGTGATTGCTTTCCGTGTATTTAACAAAGAAGTTGTCCCAAATGCCTCCGCGCAGGAAACGCTTCATGCCGTTCAGACGGTTTTCGTCTTTCAGTTTTTTTATTATTTCCGAGTAATCCCTGGCTGCATCCGTCGGCAGAGTCCAGTGCATCATCTCCTCGTAGGATGCCATCGGCAGATAAACCCTGCCGCGCGGCGGGAACCGGTCGATGTATTCGGAAAAAGTGATGGTTTCCACCGTTTCGTGGTTTTTTGTCAGCATGGTCAAGAAATTATCCAGCCATTTTTTTCCGTAAACCCACTGGTGCGTATCCGGCCACACTCCGAACTTCTCGCCGTCGTCGCCGTAGGTAACGCCGGTCGTGCCGTACTTTTCAGCCACCCGGCGCCAGTATTCAAGCATTTCTTCGGGCTTTTTGAACGGGATGGAATATCTCAGCTGTTTGTCTATCGGGAATACGGCCACGGCTTTGCCGTGCCTTTCGGTAACCCAGTAACCATACATATCCTTTTCGGTAAGACCGGCGTAATGGAAATGGGTATCATCCACAAGCGTGTACTCTATCCCGGCGTCCGCCAGTATTCCGG
>BTTC01000214.1:0-3505 GCA_036244935.1 bacterium
TGATCGCGAATGTAGTGAAAGGTCGGCGGAATTGCTGGAATCGATCTGCTTAAGCGAAGGCATCGATAAACATCAGGTGACAAGTCCATTCAGATCACCGCCGATTTTTATGCGCATCTGGAAGATGAAAAGAAAAAACAGGCGGTAAATAAGTTGAATTTCGATTAGCCTTGCAGACAGTTTGCAGACAGCAACTTGCAACTTGTTGTAAGTATTGGGCATATCTGGCCTTAACAGCCTTCTCTTGGTCTGCGGCAAGGCCGTGGATGAATACGGAAACGGCTGACGCATTGAGTGGAGAAAGTCCCTGCGTCAGAAAACCGGTTATCATCCCTGAAAGCACGTCGCCAGTACCGCCGGTCGCCAGGTTTTGATTGCCGGTGGGTATTAACGTATGCCACACTATCCGGCGACGCTATTACGGTACAGATACTCGGCGGCGTACCGGTGCAAGGGTTTTCAAAAACTGTAGATTTATAGGTTGGAGAAATATACATGACAAAATTAAATGAAGAAATTGACAAGTCTTTTTTTAGCGGTTTGATAGAAAAAGCACCATCTTTAATTGGTGTGATTGGTTCAATCTCGTTATTTGCTTCTGTAGTTTATGATTGGGGGTATTTTAAGTACTTGAATTTATCATTTTCCGAAGTTCCAACATCAATTTCTGATCATATACGCACTACTATTATATGGCTTCCAACAATTAGCCTTTTAGTTTTGGGATTTATGACATACGAGTTGATCAAGCAAAGATTTGAGCACGTAATGACCAAGGATGAAAGAACTCAAACCTCTCCACATCCTAGATTTACGAACCCTCGTTTGGGCTGAACCCCTTTGTTTGGACCGCTCCGGGCGTGATTTGAGTCACTGGTCGCGAAGCCATTGTTGTTCATACTCCACCGGCGGCAGGTATCCCAGCGCCGAGTGAAGACGTTTTTGATTGTACACCACATCGATAAAATGAGCTGTTGATCTTTTTGCATCCGAGTACGTCCGGTACTCGCTCACGTAAACCTCTTCCAGTTTGTAAGTTGACATAAAACTTTCCATGCTGGCATTGTCATAAGGATTTCCCTTGCGTGACATGCTTGTCAACATCCCGGCGTCACGAAGTGTATCGACATAATTCTTCGACGCGTACTGCACACCGCGATCGGAATGATGAATACATCCCTTCACCGAAATAGTGACATCCAGCGCCGACCATAAAGCCGCAAGACAAAGATCCGTATCAATCCGCGTCGACATCGCCCAGCCGACGACCCTGCGCGTAAACAGATCCATGATCACAGCCAGGTAACAAAAACCGGCGGGCAATCTGACGTATGTAATATCCGCAACCCACGCCTGCAAAGGAGCGCTTGCCTCGAAGTCTCGCAGAAGATTCGGGTAAACCGGCAGTCCATGTTTGCTGTCCGTCGTGCGAACAAAACGCCTTTTAACGCGGCAGGTTAAACCATTTTCCCTCATGATTCGCAAAACCTTTTTGTGATTCACCGCAACGCCATCGCGCCGAAGCTGGGCCGTTACGCGCCGGTAGCCGTAGCGCGAATACTCCAAAGTAATACGCTCGATTTTTGCAAGAAGTTCCGAGTCGTCTTTCTTACCAATGGAATTGTAGTAGTACGACGATCTGCTCATCCCGATAGCCTCGCAGACTTTTTTGACAGACTCGAACCTACAGCGATTTTTCCGCAGGAATTTTCGTTTCTCTGTGACAGTGTGAATTCCACGGCTTTTTTTAACAGATCGTTTTCCATCGTCAGCTTGCCGACCATACGCTCAAGGTCGTATATTTTTTTGGACTGCTGACGATGTTCAGGGCTGGGACCGTCCGTAAGCCGGCCCGCGGCGTATTTCTCCTCCCACCTTTTTACAACGCTACTTGAAATCTCGTGACGACGGCATATCTGCGCGCGGGTGGATACGTTCGATAAAATCTCCTCCACCACTTCGCGCTTAAATGAATTTGTAAATTTCCGCCTGTTTTTCATGGACAAAACCTCCTTTTATTTGGGCTTCGTCCAGCTTCTCAAATTCCGACCCACACTGTCCAATAATATGGGTGCACCCCAGCCCATTACCATGTCCCCATCCATTTTGAGAGTAAATGAACCTTCTTTGTTCTTGGATAACGTAACTTTTGGAGGTTTATCGTTCAAACGGTTTTCAAATTTCTCTATACGGGCCGTATCAGCTTCGGTATAGTCGGTTTTGGTCAGTCCAGTCTTCTTCGCCAGTTTGCCTTTTCGCGGTACGGGTTTTTTCCGGTCAATCGGTTTTGATTTACTCATGTTTCGTCCTTTCGGATTGCCTTTTTTCTTGTTAACTGATTTACGCATAATGCGCGCCGTAATAGGCGATTAGAGCTGCATCGCATTTGTTGTGATCGGGTATTTTGCATCTTGGCGACCGGCGGAAATCCACGTCGGGAAAAAGGCGTTGCGCCGCTATAACCGATTTTTCTTTTGGATTGCCCCCGTTTAACCCGTTATAAACCTTCCCCTGCCATTTACGCGGACTGATTATGTGGTATCCCATTCCCAACGCATGGACGGCCATTATCCACAGGCCGTATCCCTTGCCGGCATTGAATGTTGAAGACAATCCCTGCTTCGGATAAGCCTGTTGATGCTCGATTATGACCTCTACCCCGCTGCCTTTATATTCGAGCAGGATGTTGAACATGCCGGTCAAGTCGAAATCGTTTTTCTTCCCCAGCTTTAAGGTCGGAGTTTGTGAAAACTCGACATCGCCTGTATCTGCATGAAGCAAAGCCACGAATCCCGTAAGCCCCGGATCGATGCCGATCACACGGTTTGTTTTAACTGTCATCGCTGATGGTTCCGTTAAGTTCCCGTTTCGCGGCATGGATAAGCCGCAATTCCTCACGGCTTGGATCGGTCTTTACCAAAACTTTTAATTCATCCCGCGTGTAGACAACGGCGCCGGGCGGTATTTTGCTTTTCGCCGCCTCCAGATCATCAACGAAATAGACCGGCTCACCCACGGCTTTTGAGTAAATCTTCAAAATCATGTTGTTTTTCTTTACCGGCTTGGTTGCGGATTTTTCCTCTGATATGCCTATGGTGGGTACTGACAAAACCGACAAAACCTCTTTTTTGGGTGCCGAGGGGGGTTTTGTCAGTTTTGGCAGTTCGTTGCCTATAGGTTTTAAAAAGTTTTCGAGGTACTTCCCAAGACCGCTCATCAGTTTGTTACCTCAAGTTTTGGGTTTACAAGGTAGGTTGTAGTTGGCCTTCCCCCTATGCCGCCGGTATCTGATACTACGGGTTGAAGCCAGCCATAATCCGCCACGACATCACAGGCGGCCTGAACCTTTCCGGGTGTGTTCAATCCAGTCCACCCCATGCGGTAGACATCACGCACCTTGAATTCATTACCCAGCTTACCAGCCCTGATTTTCTTTATTAAAAGCCGAGCCGCGCTCAATTCGGCGTTTAATGCAAGGCCGTATATCCTCCGTGCGTGTTGTTCG
>BTTC01000215.1:0-3473 GCA_036244935.1 bacterium
CCGAATAGGTCGTCCGCGGGCTTTGTACATGTTTCTTCGGGATGTTTTGATTCTACTTTCGGAATAACCGGCATAAAGGAAATTTTGTAATACCCACCCGTAAAATAGAAAAACCCCCTAGCCGAAGTCGTAAAAAGATACTGGAGTCCGTGATGAATAATAACCATTGCCAGCGATTCGGTCGGCGGGATGCCTGAGCTTACGAGGAATAACGCGGCCGCACCCTCTATCGCGCCGATACCGCCTATGGTAAATGGGAAAAGGGATGCGAAATTGACCGCGGCGGCGAATATCAGGCATGTAGCAATCGGCACGGGGACGTATACTGAGTTTGCGATCAAATAATAAACCGAAAGCTCAATGCCCCAGATAAAAATCGTGGCTGCCATGGCCAAAATAATCCGGCTGAAATTTTTTACGAGCAAAAGAGAATCCAGAAAAAAACCGAACTTTTCCTTCCAGTATTTCGTCAGATGTCCGGGAAACCTTCTGTTTATATTTTCAAGGGTACGTCTCGTTTTTTTATGAAAACCGACTCCCGCGATCAGCCCGACGGTTAACGCCGCAAACATAACGCTGAAAAACATCAAGGCTCCGTACAGGAAGCCGTCCAGCGGTACGAGTGAGAGCCCCACGATTCCAAAGACAGACAGCATGAATCCGTCTAGAATCCTTTCGACCATGATTGAAGCAAGGGCGGCGGTTTTGTCGGAATGTTCTTTTTGTTTTTCGGCGGTTATGCATCCCCTCAAAAATTCTCCAAGACGGGTCGGCAGTATGTTATTGCCCATAAACCCCGTAAGTATCATTCCAAACGAATCCCAAAACCGCAAACCGCGCTCCCAGATCATCCAGCGGTATCCGCGCAGTACGTAAGAAGCGACCAGCAAAAAACCGGCGGCGGGAAGGTAGCCTACCCCGGCTTGCCGTATTACCGCAACCGTTTCATAAAAACCGTAGCGCTGCAGCACAACATAAAACAGTCCCGTTCCGGCAATCAACGAAACGGCGAAGTTATATTTAAGATTTTTCATCTTCGTTTTTTTGCCGCAGTAACGTATCAAGACAGGCGTGAATGAATTTTGAATCCTGCATCAATGGAGTTTACCAAATTATTTGAGCCATCTCCGGCCCGCAATGGAAATACCTATCGCGCCAAGCGGCGCCGTAAGCAGTATTGAAAGAACGGCTACGGCCAGGATAACCTCGCCGCCCCTTACCCCCATTTCCAGCGGCACCGCCCCGATTGCCGCCTGCACCGTTGCCTTGGGTATGTATGAGATAACGCAAAACATTCTCTCCCTTAAATTCAGGTCGGCGGACAATACCGAGAGATACGTCCCAACGCTCCTTGCGGCAAGACCGACGCATATCAGAGCCGCGCCCATCACTCCCGCCGACACGGCTACCTTTATATTTACCTGCGCCCCTACAAGTACAAAAAGGAGAATCTCGGCGAATATCCAGACCTTTGCCAGTTTTTGCGATATCTTGTACGCTCTTGTCTCGGATTTTTCCAGGAGAACGAAACCGATTGTCATCACTCCCAGCAGTGAAGAGATGGCAAGTTTTGTTTTTGCTTCCTCCTCCAGCCATGTAAGCAGGATGGAAGTGGATATGATTACCAGCGTCATCTTGGTAGCCCGAAGGTTAAAGCGTTCAAAGATTCTATGAATGGCGTAGCCGCCTATAACTCCGATAATTATCCCAAGGATGATCGACTCTGGTATTTCCAGCAGCTTTAAGAAAGTTCCGCTGTTGCTGCCGGAATACATTCCCAGCAAAATCGTGAATACAACGATTACGAAAACATCGTCAATGGCGGATGCGCTCAGTATGAGCGTAGGTATTCCCTTTTTTGCGCCCTTTCGCTCGTCAATCAGGTTGAGCATAAGCGGAACAACCACGGCAGGAGATACGGCGGCGATGATAGAGCCAAGAATGGCGGCCTCCAGATAAGTTATATCCAGAAGTAGCGGCGCAAGCAGGGTTATTACTACGCCTTCAAATAGAGCGGGCACGCATGACATTACCATGACTGTTTTACCTACCCTGTTAAGAGTATCTTTTCTAAGCTCCAGTCCTGCCCTCAACAGGATGACGATAAGAGCCGCCATTCGTAAATCCGCCGAGACTTTTAACAACTCCGGCTGGATGATGTTTAACGCATACGGTCCGCACAGGATACCGACAAACAGCATTCCCAAAAGCCCCGGCAGCTTTATTCGCTCCATCAGGTAGTTGGCTAAAAGCCCCAGAAGTAGAACAAAGGCTATGCTTACGGCCATTTTTTTTCGACCCTGTAAATAATTAGATCCTGTAAATAATTAAATGATAGTTGCTGCGAATGATCCTCGAGACACGACAAGCTGAGGGTGATATTTTTTTGTCATGGTGATCCGTGAGTTTGTCGAACGGTCGAACCACGGCAAGCTAAGCCCCTTCGACAAGCTCGGGGTGACAATAGGGGAAACCAACCCGTGGACGTGAGCCGTTGTAAACCGCCCCCTGCTTCCAAACGAAGGTCTCGACATTTATTTATCTTATTTGTAACTGTTATCAGTCTACGACTCAAGATTCACGCGATATTAAACTAAACCTCTCCTCAACCTTTCACAGGTTTTTAAACTGCAGCCGCCTTGCGGGAACCGACAGCGTCCACTATTGCATTGAATGTTGCGCTGGGGCGCATTGCTTTTGATGTCTTATCCGTATCCGGCTTATAGTAGCCGCCAATATCAACGGCCTCTCCCTGGGCTGAATTCAGTTCTTCAACGATCTTCGCCTCGTTTGCTACCAGTTCCTTTGCTGCACCGGAAAAACGCGCCTGAAGTTCCTTGTCTTCAGTCTGTCCGGCCAGCGCCTCCGCCCAGTACATGGCAAGGTAAAAATGGCTTCCACGATTATCCAGCTCATTAACCTTGCGGGAAGGCGACTTGTTGCTATCCAGAAACTTGTTGTTTGCCTGACCAAGCGTTTTGGAAAAAATCTTGGCTTTTTCATTGCCGGTCGTATTGCCCAGATGCTCAAGAGATTCTGCAAGAGCCAGAAATTCACCCAAAGAATCCCATCTCAGATGCCCTTCTTCAACAAACTGCTGGACGTGTTTAGGAGCCGAACCGCCCGCGCCTGTCTCGAAAAGTCCACCGCCATTCATAAGAGGTACTATCGAGAGCATTTTTGCGCTCGTGCCAAGTTCAAGAATCGGGAACAGGTCCGTGTTGTAATCGCGCAATACGTTTCCGGTAACCGAAATAGTGTCTTTACCCTCCCGCATTCTCTGAAGCGATAATTTCGCCGCTTCCGCCACAGACATGATCCTGATATCCAGCCCGCTCGTATCGTGGTCTTTCAATTAGCGGTTAACTTTTTCGATGAGCTGCGCGTCGTGCGCCCTGTCTAAATCCAGCCAGAAAATCGCCGGCGCATTCGTTGCTTTGGCTCTGGTAACGGCCAGTTTTACCCAGTCCTGA
>BTTC01000216.1:0-3448 GCA_036244935.1 bacterium
ATGTGGAAGCTCGTTTGAATCGCGCCCGGTATAAGAAGTTTTACGCCTTTTATCTGCTCCAGATTAGTTTCCGGCACATGGTTGCAATCGGTTATATACGCTATCGGCCCGAACCTGTACCCGAAAACATCCATCGTTCCATGCTTTACCGGCAGTGGAATAATATCGCGTCCGAACAGGGTGAATCTGCCGTCGATGGGATGCAGGCTGATTTGCGGTATCGCGCCGCCGCCCTGGTCCCCGTTGAAAATATAATCGAACATGGTGCGTATACGCGAAAATGTGTAGTCCGAACCGTAACACGGTATGACGCTTTTTTGTATGAAGTTGAAACTGCGGAGTTCGTCCAGGCCGTTGATGTGATCGGCATGAGGATGCGTAAACAGCACCGCGTCGATTTTATTCAGACCGGCCTGCAATGACTGCATCCTGAGATCGGTGGAGGTATCCACCAGCACGTTTCTTGTCCCGGCTCCGTCGCTCCAGCTTACCAGAGCCGAGCATCGCGTCCGCCTGTCCTTTTCGTTCGTCGATTTACAGGTCTCACAGCCGCACCCTATCATCGGTACGCCGGCTGACGTTCCGGTTCCGAGAAAGCGCAGACGGGTTTCGCTGCTGCCGCCGGTTTGCGGTTTCGTCATTTGCCTTTGTAACGCGGCGCGAATTTTTGGGGGATTTTAAGATGATCCAGCACCCGCCCCGAAATAAAGGCCGCAAGATCGGATATGGATTTCGGCCTGTGCGTAAAAGCGGGCATCGCGGGAAGGATTGTAGCTCCCGCGCGGCTGAGCCTTAACATGTTTTCGAGATGTATGGTGGAAAGCGGCGTTTCACGCACGACGAGTATCAAAGGCCGCCGTTCCTTTAACGTTACATCCGCCGCCCTGCTCGTGAGGCTGGTTGACGCGCCGTATGCTATCCGCGCAAGACAGCCCATGCTGCACGGCGCGATTACCATCCCGCCCGTCGGGAACGACCCGCTTGCTATCACCGTTTCAAAGTCGTCGTTTTTGTATATGGTAACGCCGGGTTTCTGGAAATGCTCAATCCCCATATCCATTTCCGCCTTCAGTATTTTTTCCGCGTTTGCGGATACTATCAGGTGCAGCCCGACGCCTGCCGTAACGAACCTGTCGAATATATCTTTTCCGTATACCGAGCCGGACGCGCCGGAGATAGCAAGTACTAGCTGAAAATCCATCTCTTCACCCGCGCAAGTATATCACGACGCGACCTGGCGGCTGTCGAAAAACCTAACCGCCGCTTATCAAATTCGCTTTTATGTCTTACTCACGTAGAATACAGGTTCATGAAGAAGGTAAGAATAGCGTTTCTTGCGCTTTTGCTTTTGACCGCGGCATGGTTTGGAGCGCTGGAGTTTGCGAAAAGTTACGTCGACCCGGAAGCCTACCGCAGCGACGTTATCCGGTACTTTGAAAAAGAGTTCGATTCCAGGTTGAGTTTCCATTCGATAAGGTTTACGCCTTTCCCGCGTTTTGGGCTTATAGCCGATACCGTGCAGGTAACGGGCGGGGATATTGTCTTTTCCGCCGAAACCTTTACGCTCATTATTTCCCCGCTGTCGATTATCATCGGACGGCCGGCTGTAACCGGCATCGAGCTTGCAAAACCAAAAGGGCTTTTACGGCGCTTTAAAGACGGGTCGTGGAATTACCGGAAATTTTTGCCGAAGACTGATACTGCCGAAAAAAAATCGGTTATCATCCTTGATCGAATTTCCGTCATCGACGGGGACATCACCATAATAGACGAAAATTTGCCGGACGGCGCGGCCGTGTACCGGTTTACCGGCGTGAACGTAAACTTCCACAAGAAAACGTTCCCGCTGCCGGTTTCCGTTAAGTTTTCAGCCGACCTCCACGGGGATCATGGCGTTACCGGAATGAAATTTGAAATGTACGCGCGTGCGGGAACCCTGGTATGGAACTGGAAGAAACTGCCGGCATACGGGACGCTTCTGGTGGACGGAGCGTCTCCTGAGCAGTTCAAGCCTTACATCGCCAGATACATTCCCGGCGCGTATATGAAAAAAAAGCTCGGGTTCAAACTGGATTTTGCCGGTGTTTTTTCAAGAAAAATGGATTTGAAAGCCAAACTTGTTTTCCATCCGGCGGATTACGACGGCAAAAAGCAGGCTTCGCGCCCGGAGACTCAAAAGGGTTACCGACGCTTCGAGGTGACCGGCAGTATCGGCCCGGACGATCTGATCGTAGACAAGCTGGTTATTTTCCTGCCGGAGGTCACGTTGACCGGGAAAATGGCCGTAAAGGATTACCTCGGAGAAAAGGATCCCCGAATAGAATTCAACATGGAGACGTCTCTCATTGACGTATCGCGGCTTGCCCAGCTCGTGCCGTCGGCGTACCAGGGAGAACCGTTGATCGAGTTCCTGCAAAAAAACATCCGGCAGGGAAAATTCAAACTCTCAGACGTGCGTTTTGAAGGTTTTTACAGCAGGTTTTTAAACCTTTACGATCCCGACAATCCCGGTATTCTCTCCGGCAAAATGGAGGTAAAGGATTTCAGACTGGAAATGGAAAAGTTCAGGCATCCGCTGGAAAACATAAACGGCGTTGTTCTTTTGAAGCCGGACAGCGTAAGTTTTACCGGCATTAGCGCCGTTTACGGTAAAAACCGCCTGAAAAACATCGTAGGCGGCATATCGAACATAAACCAGAAACCTCTGCTGAAAGCCAGAGTCGACGCCGACCTCAATATCGAGGAGTTTCAGGAAGAACTGCTTTTAAACATCGGATCGAAAGAACTCTCGGACGTGTTCAGGCCGGCAAAAGAGCTGGAAGGCGGAATCGGTTTCAATTTCAGGATAGAAGTGGATATTAAGGAACAAAAAATAAAAGATTTTGACGGGGACATTTCCTTGAACGCCATAAGTTTCAGCCACGACTATTTCTATATGCCGGTTGAAAATCTGAAGGGCAAGGTACATGTTAACGCTTCCGACATCGTGGTGGAAAACGTAACGTGGGAAACCGGCGCGGCCAGATTTCAGGCATACGGCGCCATCAGGGATTACCGTAAAAAAGACTACAGGGTAAAATTCAAATTCGACGTTGAGGGCGAGCCGGAAAAAATTGCGCGAACCGGCCTTTTAAGCGTACCCATATTTAAAGACATCAGGGGAATCGTTAACAGCAGCCTGGAAATCGAGGGCAGCCTGTCGGAACTTGAATGCAGCCACTCGGCGGATTTCACCTCGGCTGAATACAGGTTCCGCGGCTTTTTGAAACCCGAGGGAGTGCCCTCTTACGAAATCATCAACGGCCGTTTGTACGACGGGCGAAGAATGCGGATAGAATCGGGTGAAATCAAGATAGGCGGCCTGCTGCTGCATTTTTCAGGTGACGTAAACGATATAACAACCTTTGGTGATTATAACCTGAGGGTAAAACTGGACCGGTTCGACCTC
>BTTC01000217.1:0-3424 GCA_036244935.1 bacterium
GCTGATTTCAAGGTGAAACTGAAGCGCCAAAGCGGTATCCCGATACAGGAACGCCTGGTTTACGCACACGTTGGAGCGGGCAAGATGCGCCGCGTTTTCCGGAATATCAAATGTATCGCCATGCCACTGAAAAACCCGGAAAGTTTCCGGTATCCCCTCGAAAAGCGGCGAGGCTATTCCATCTCCGGTAAGCTGCAGGTCCAGCCACCCTATCTCCTTTGCGTGGTTCTTTTTTACATTGGCGCCAAGAGCCCGCGCTACAAGCTGGGCGCCGAGGCAAAACCCGATCACCTTCGTGCCGTTTTTAATGCAGTCGTAAATCAGCATCAGCTCGTCCCGTAAAAACGGATACCTTTCCTCTTCATATGCGTTCATCGGGCCGCCAATTATCACTACAGGCGAAAAGCCCTCCGAGAAGTGCGGCGGTTTTTCGCCGGTCAGCAGGTCCGCCGTAACTATTTCGTACCCTTGCCCCATAAGAAAATCGCCGAATGTTCCGGGGCCTTCTATACCGATATTTTTTATAACCAGAGCCTTCCTCATTGCCTGCCCTTGCGCGGTTGGAACCTGCATATGATCGGACTGCCTTCAAATCCGTACTCATCCCGCAGGCGGTTAACGAGGTATCGTTTATATTCGTCCGTAACGCTGGGCGGGCGGCTGACAACAAAATTTATCCTGGGCGGTGACGACCTTATCTGCGAAGCGTAATATATTTTCGGACGGTGCCCCTTGCTTATGGGAGGCTGCTTACGCTGTATCCATGCTTTAAGACTGCGGTTGAGCGGCCCCGTGGGGAGGCGCTTTCGATATTCTTTCATTACCGCGTCGATGGTATCCATTATCCGTCCCAACCTCTGGCCCGTTTCGGCTGAAACAAAAAGGACAGGCGCAAATGACAGAAAACCGAGTTTTTCATGAATTCCCTTTTTGAAAACTTCCGTTGAACCGCTGTCTTTTTCCACGAGGTCCCATTTATTCACAAGTACGACACAAGCGCGCCCATGTTCGTATATTATACCCGCTATACGCGCATCCTGATCCGTTATCCCTTTTACCGCGTCGATAACAAGCAGCGCCGTTTTCGCCCGCGATATACCTTTGATGGCCATCACGACGGAATATTTTTCCAGTTTACGCGAAATGCGGCTTTTCTTTCTGATGCCGGCGGTGTCTATGAATACCAACTCGCGGCCATGCCATTTCACTCTGGAGTCGACGCTGTCGCGCGTGGTTCCCGGCACGTCCGATACCATCATACGTTTTTCTCCAAGTATTCTGTTTACAAGCGACGACTTCCCAACGTTCGGGCATCCCACGACCGCCACAGTGATTGCGGGTTCACCGTCGGGTTCCGGTTCTTCCAGTGATTCGGCAGGCGGTTTACGCCCTGCGGCAAGCGCTTCGGAAAGATCGCCCAACCCGATTGAATGCTCCGCTGAAACCGGTATCACCTTTTCAAATCCCAGGCCGTAAAAATCCGCCGAGCCGGTTTCACTCTTCGGCGTATCCAGCTTGTTCACCGCCACGACTGTCGGCTTGCCGCTTTTCCGCAGTCTTTCGGCAATCTCATCGTCGAGCGGCATAACGCCCGCTCTGCCGTCCACTACGAAGCAGATTACGTCCGCCTCCTCTATGGCCAGTATCACCTGTTCGCGCACCTGGGAAGAAATTGCGTCCTCTGCCACGGGTTCAAAACCTCCGGTGTCGATAAGCAGTGTGGGAATACCTTCAATATCGGCCAGCCCGAATATGCGGTCGCGCGTGACTCCGGGTCTGTTATCCACCAGCGCGTCCCGCGTTCTGGTGAGCTTGTTGAAAAGCGTGGATTTGCCGACGTTGGGCCTTCCGGCAATACAGACGGTAAAAGAAGTTTCCGTTGCGGCGCTTGATTTCGGCATACGGGATTTTATCACGCCTTTTGCACACCACCGATCAATTCGCAGCGGCTTCCGGTAAAAGGACGCGTTGACTACAAAGCCGGATTGAATACAATAACCACTCAGGGCGATTAACTCAGCGGTAGAGTGCTACCTTCACACGGTAGAAGCCACTGGTTCGATCCCAGTATCGCCCACCACTCTACTTTAAGAGTAAGCAGCGGATATGTTCCAAAAAACGACTCGGTCTGGAAACGTTGAGACGCGGCGGAAAGAAAATTATGAAACCTTTGGACTTGGCTTTCGGGCATAAGGCAGGGTGAGCGAAATCGATACAGCCGCCATCAAGGGGATCAAGGAGGCGTGTAATAACGTGACAACCGATCCCGCCGAACTCATCCTTTATTCGTTCGACGCAACCGGTGAGATGCATCGCCCGGACTGCGTGGTCTTTCCCGAATCCACGGCGGAGGTCGCAGACGTCGTAAAGGTCTGCGCGAAACACGCTATACCCATAACGCCGCGCGGCGCGGGAACCGGCTATACCGGAGCGGCGGTGCCGCTGGGCGGCGGCGTGGTAATAACCTTCACGCGGATGAAACGGATTCTATCCATAAACAAGGCGGCGTTTTACGCCGAGGTTGAGCCGGGAATAGTAAATTACGAATTCGGCAAAGCGCTTGCGAAGGACGGGCTGTTCTATCCGCCGGACCCGGCAAGCCTGAAAATATCCACTATAGGCGGAAACGTAATGACCGGCGCGGGCGGACCCAGCGCCGTAAAATACGGCGTGACCCGCGACTACGTAATGGGATTGACCGTCGTGCTCACCGACGGAAGGGTTATCGAAACCGGCACAAAGACATTGAAAGGCGTCGTGGGATACGATCTTACGCGGCTGATGGTAGGCTCTGAGGGCACGCTGGGAATCGTAACGAAGGTACGTTTAAAGGTACTGCCCATGCCAGAAACGGTTGTAACGGCGACTTCCCTGTTCGAAACGCGGAAGTCCGCCATAGACGCGGTAACATCGATTTTGGAATCGGGACTCGTCCCCAGAACGGTTGAATACGTAGACTCCACCGCTATGCGCTGCGTGGAGGAATATCTTAACGCGGGGCTGCCCGTAAATGCGGGAGGTATGCTGCTTCTGGAAACGGACGGTGATCGTGACCGGGCATGCGCTGAAATGGAGCGTATGAAGTCCATATGCCTTTCCAGAAAAGCTCTTGAGTTTGAAATCGCGCAAAACGCCGCCGAAGTCGACGAACAATGGAAAGTAAGACGCTCGATTTCCGCGTCGCTCAAAAGGTTCCGCCCAACCAAGATTAACGAGGACGTGACCGTTCCGCGAAACCGCATTGCGGAGCTTATGGATAAAATCGATGAAATTTCCAAAAAATCGGGACTGCCGATAATAAGCTTTGGACATGCCGGTGACGGCAACATCCACGTAAACGTTATGACGGATAAAAGCGATGAAAAAGAATACAAGCTGGCCATGAAAACCGTGGAAGAAATTCTCGACCTCACCCTTAGGCTTG
>BTTC01000218.1:0-3424 GCA_036244935.1 bacterium
CGCTTATGGTGAGCGGAATACCTGTATATGTAAAGGGAGGAGAAAATTGATGAGTACTACTTGGCTCTTAACTGGTTCAATTGAAAATTGGATTCTCGGTATTGCTAGAGGATCTTGGGGATTAAATGATAGTAATCGAAATTTTACATACTGGAATCGAGTTAATAAAGGAGATATTGGTATTTTCCACTCTATAGAAAAATCGGCTTTTTCTTGGAACTCTGAACCAATGATAATTGGATATGCCGTTATTGGGGATAAACATAAAAAAAAGACTGGTGGTGGCTTGACGAAGCTAGAGACAAAAGGAATAAATGGCCGTATGTATTTTCATTAGATGAGATTTATACTACCCCAGACGCAAAAGATGCAAACTTATTTCGTGAAGAAAAAGGTGACTTGATATGCAAGATCAATCGTCTTATGAAGTCGGCAATAAAATATGGTGATTTTATGAAAAAGGCCAAATCTCTTTTTCCTAATGTTAAAAATGTCACGGATCAAAAATCAATACAGAAGGTAGATAAAAAATATTATGAATATTTAGAGACGTTAAATTTTGTGAGACACAAATAAATAAGGGAATTTATGTCAAATGAAAAACCCCGTGGCAAAGACCACTGGGTATCTTTTAGTATTGTAACCAAAAGAATCCTCCCCTTGCGTAAGCCAAAGGGGAGGTGGCTGCCGCAGGCAGTCGGAGGGGTTTTACCAAAAGGGAAACCACCCCCGCCGTCACTCACGTTCCGGCGACCCCTCCTTATTGTGAAGGAGGGGAAATATTTTGTTCCCTGTGACCGAGTGGCGAAACCACGGGGAATTACAAGTTAATAAATAAGGAGTAAAGAGTTGAAAGAAATTTTAGACATGATAAATTCAATCGAGCCTTTGGACGCGTCAAGGGACGACGATATCCAAAAACATCTCGATAACCTTACAAAGCCGCCCGGCAGTTTGGGCCGTCTTGAAGAGATCGCCAAAACATTTATAAGGGCGTCGTCCGTCTATCCACCGAAGATAAACCGCAAGACCATATTCGTAATGGCGGCAGACCACGGCGTGGCCGCAGAAGGGGTGAGCGCTTTCCCGGCGGAGGTTACTCCGCAGATGGTACAGAACTTCTTGAACGGCGGAGCGGCGATCAACGTTCTTGCCCGCCACACCGGGTGCGAAACGAGGGTAGTGGACATGGGCGTAAACGCCGATTTCGGAGACCTGAAAAGTCTTATAGACCGGAAGGTTGCGCGCGGTACGAAAAACATAGCCGAAGGCCCTGCCATGACGGAAGACGAAATGATACGCGCCATGAAAAGCGGGATCGAACTGGCCGGAACAGCCGCAGGGGAGGGGACGGACATCATCGGTACGGGCGATATGGGAATAGCCAACACCACTGCTTCCACCGCGGTCTACTGTGCGCTTCTGGGGCTTGAGCCGGAAGAGATTACCGGGGCGGGCACCGGTCTGGACGAAGAGGGCGTGCGCCTCAAGACGGAGGTAATCAAACGCGCGCTTGAAAAAAACGCGCCGTATGGTAATCCGCTGGACGTACTGATGAAGCTGGGAGGATTTGAGATAGCGGGACTTGCGGGGTTGATAATCGGGGCGGCGAAAAACGGGCTGCCCGTGGTGGTGGACGGTTTCATCTCCGGCGCGGCGGCGGCGGTAGCCATGAAAATTTGTCCCAACGTATCGGAAAGGCTTTTGTTCGCCCACCTATCGGATGAAAAAGGACACAAGACGGTTCTGGAAAAACTTTGTATAAAACCGATTCTGGATTTCAACATGCGTCTTGGCGAAGGTACCGGCGCGGCGCTGGCGATTTCGGTAATAGAAGCCGCCGTTAAGATTTATAACGAAATGGCCACCTTTGAAAGCGCCGGCGTATCGGACTCGGTTGAGATTGCGCCATCCGTATGATTCCTGCGATACGGCTGGCGTTTACCTTTTTGACAAGGCTCCCGTTGAGCGGATTGAAGGAGTACGATGAAAACGATTTTAAACGCTGTATAAAATTTTTCCCCGTGGTAGGGCTGGTTATAGGTGCGATCGTTTGCCTTACCGCCGAAGTTTTACTAGCCGTCGGAGCGCGGGAGGCTACCGTAACTTTTATCGTACTTACCTTGCCGGTTTTAATAACCGGAGGTCTGCATCTCGACGGACTGGCAGATACGGCGGACGGTTTTTGGGGCGGCAAGGACAAGGAGCGCGCGCTTGCGATAATGAAGGATTCCTCCACGGGACCGTTCGGCATGACGGCGGTTACTTTGGTTATGATAGGAAAGTTCTCGGCTCTTTGGGTGATCCTGAACAGCGGCGTCGTCTGGCCGATTGTAAGCGCGTTCGTTCTTTCCCGCTGGGCTATGGCGGCGGTCTCATTCAAAGCCGCCTATCCGCGCGGATCGGGAACCGGCAAAGTTTTTATCGGGAACCTTGTACCGCTCGATTTCCTGTATTCCTCCGTCATGGCCGCTGCGGTCTGCATATTGTTTGCCGGGTGGCGCGCAATCCTGCTCGTCGCTCTGGCTGCCTCTGTCGTATGGTGCGTGCGTTTTATTTCGAACCGCAAAATCGGCGGCGTTACGGGCGACGTACTGGGCGCGACCAACGAAGTTACGGAACTTGTTATTTTAATGTTCATTTAAGGTGAGTAAAAAAATAAGATGAGTAAAAAAAAGAAATTTTTATACATCATTTTCATTGTCCTGGCTGTTTTTATGGTTCACCGTTTTACGCGGCAGCTGCACTTTTTTGAAGTTACCGAAGAATTCGAAAGGCCGCGGGTCGTGCAGGTTCCGGATGGCCTGGAATCGGTTAGCGCAGTGGAGTGCGCAATATGCCACTCCGAAATCGCGGCGGAATGGAAGACAAGTATGCACGCCAAGGCATGGGAAGACCCTTACTTCCAGATCGATTTCAAACACGACGGCTCGCAGCAGATATGCAAAACTGCCATACGCCGCTGGAAAACCAGCAGGAACAACTTGTACTTGGTTTCAGGGACGCGGGGAAGTTCGACCCGGTCATGGCGAAAAACCCGAACTTCGATCCCCAACTTCAAAACGAGGGCGTAACCTGCGCCGCATGCCATATCGAAAACGGCGTAATCCTTGGCCCTTACGGTGCAAAAACCGACGCGCATCCCACGCAAAAGGACAGCCGGTTTACGGACGGCAGTGGAATATGCGCGCGATGCCACATGGTTAAAGGCGACAGTTGGGACGCATTCCTCAAGCTGCCGCCGTGCGGAAATTTTGCCGAAATTGAACAGACCGGCCAAAAGACGAATTGCGTAAAATGCCACATGCCCGCCGTCGAGCGGCCGCAGGCCGAGGGTGCAAAACCTCGCGTTGGCCGGCGTCACCTGTGGCGCGGCGGGCACGATCGGGATATGGTCAAAAATGCGCTGAAGACAGAGCTTACG
>BTTC01000219.1:0-3413 GCA_036244935.1 bacterium
GCGTACCCGTTATCGCGTATGGACGCGGTGGGATTCTGGAAACCGTCAAGGGACTGCGCGAGCATGAATCGCCGGAAGCCGGTGAGAATTATACGGGGCTTTTTTTCGCCGAGCAGACAAAGGACGGATTAATAAATTCGGTAAAACGTTTTGAAGAGGTTGAACATATATTCAACGCCGAGGCCTGCCGCGCCAACGCCGAACGATTTTCGCCTGAAATTTTTCGGAAACGCTTCGGCGAGTTCGTTACGGACGCCTTGGAAAAAATGCGCGGAAAGCGTATTGCGCGTTAAAGCGTTGCCGCCATGTATTGTTCGTACCAGATACCCTGGTACCCGTCGTTGTTCTGATACCATACGGCCATAACGTCTTTGCCGTCATTCAACGCTATCGTTATATCGTTTGCCGTATCCGGGACGGTTCCTACGTACCTTGCCGAATCCCAGCTTGACGTTTTCACGTCGTACCTGCAGGCATAAACGTAGTATTTCGTTTCGTTACGGCTTCGCCAAACAACCGCGGTATTGCCCGCACGATCCACCGAAACATGAAGACCGGAATTGCTGTCCGCCACGCTCCATACATGTTCGACGCCGCCCCATGTTTTCGTTGATGCGTTATAGCGGTTGGCGTATATGCTGCCGGCGTCGTGCTGCCATACTATTACCGTATTGCCGTGGGCATCCGCGGCTGCGCGCGGGTCGCCGCTATTTCCGCTAATGTTTTCCATGGATTTCGTTTCACCCCACGCGGAGCCGGCGGCATCGTAACGGTTTGCGTAAACGCTGTAATGATTCCCGTCCCACTGGCGCCATGCGGCTATAACGTTACCGGATCCGTCGACGGTCAGCTCCGGGAAATACGCGTAACCCGCGTAAGTACCGATCGGGCTTGAATCGCTCCAGCTGCCGGTTGCCGCATCGGACCGGCTGAAATATATGTTGTACCCGGCTTCCGTCAACTGCTGCCAGACGATCACGGAATCGCCGTTATCATCTATTGCGGTTTTCAGATAAAAAATATAGCCTTCGGCGTTGTTTTCGATTTTTTTCGGAGCCTCCCATCTACCCGCAGCGGCTAAGTACCGGCTTGCGTATACATCTTTTGTATCTTGACGCCACACCGCCACGGCATCGCCGGAGCCGTTCACCGCTATCTCCGGCAGGAAGACATTACCGGCCGTGCTTTCCAGCAGGTTGGCCGTTTTCCATGATCCCGTCAACTTATCGTAGCTGCTCGAATAAATACCGTCGGACGAGCCGTCATCCTGGCGCCATACGGCCAGGCCGTTGCCGGATTCGTCCATCGCTATTTTGGGACTGTAAGCGTTTCCCCCGTAAACCGCGTCTATCAATACGGCGGTATCGTTTTCAGAACCGGGGTTCGTATACTGATTGCCCGCGCTTGTCTGGTTAACTAAATTTCCGCATCCCTGCGCAAGAACCGACAGAACCGCCGCCGCAAGGAGCAATTTTTTGACTTCCTTGACTTCCTTGAACATGGCGCCTCTCCTTTTGGGACCAGTCCAAAGAGATGGGTATAAACAAACCAGGTGAGATTTTCCAGATACCCGGACGCGCTCACTTCGGCAGCAGATCGACCGTAGAGATTACTCTTTAGGTCTCTGCTTTGTGCCCCATCCTTTCGGAATGGTTTACCCTTTCGGTGTAAATTTTGTCCACTGTTTCCACAGCTTCACCCCCTGATATAAGCACGTACGATGCCAGAGGTAATATATTGATAAATCAGGAGTTATTGGACGGCGAATAGAGTAATCGGGATTTATTTATCGAAACCGCTCCGAATTGCGTGTATGAAAATCCCGATTTCATATTTCAGCTTTCCGCGCCGGGCTGCTGCGTAGACTTTAACAAGCGTAGGCTTTAACAAAATGAGACCTGTAGAAAAACTATCTTCACGACGTTGTTTATAAAGATTGCCGTTGCAAACGTCCACGGGGTGATTTTCTATATTGTCACCCTGAGCTGTTTGCCGTGAGCTTGCCGAACGGTCGAAGGGCCGAGCGTTTCTTTATAGCGTTTCAAGCTCTGGCAGATACGATAGATACTCTAACAGGTTTGAATATCAAGACATTACGTATGTGTATCGTATTCATGGTAAAGCAATATGCTTGAGAATCCGATAAGTTTACTCGTAAACAACTTCCACTCGATCAAGATACGATACAAGCTCGTCAACCCGCCTGATAATCTCTTCCGCGTTGCGTTCATTGGCGGCGTCTTCGAGGTATTTCCCGATTTCGGTTATTTCGTCAAAGCCGTAGCCTCCGCCGGAACCCTTCATGCTGTGTCCCGTGATTCGGATTTTATCGAAGTCTCCTTCAGACAGCGCGCGCCGCATGGATTTTATATCCGTGCGCCTGTTTTCAAGAAAATCGGGGATCAGGTCTTCAAGGTCGCTGTCTACGCTGACAATTATTTTTTCTTCCTGACTGGGGATGTTTTCTTTCATTTTTTTCGAACGCTCCTTGTATATTCGATTATTGTTTCGATCAGTTTCGCTTTTTTGACCGGTTTCGTTAAATGACCGTCACAACCGGCGTTCAGGCTTTTTTGAGTGTCCTCCTTGAGGGCGTGTGCGGTAAGGGCGACGACCGGCGTGTGTTCCAGCTCTTTTAGCCGTTCCCAATCCCGTATATTCCGCGTTGCGTCATACCCGTCCATAACCGGCATCTGCATATCCATAAGCACAATGTCGTAAGCGTTGGTTTTGAACTTGTCAACGGCGATCTGGCCGTTTTCGGCAATTTCCATCTTGAATGGAGTTTTCTTGATATAGGCCTGTATGAGCATCCTGTTATCTTTTGCATCCTCCACAAGCAGGATGCGTACGGGCGGAAGATTTTCCATGGCTATCGGCGCAACGGCCCATTTTCGCTTTTTCCTGTCTTCGCCATCGCCGATTGCGGAGGTTATGGCTTCCAGCAGCTCATTGCGTTTTATCGGCTTTTGCAAAAATGCCTTGACGCCGATTTCGGCCGATTTCCCTTTTCTTAAGCCGCCGTTGCCGGAGGAGGTAAGGATCACGATAGGCAATCCCGATATTTGGGGGTCGTTTTTAACATGTGCGGCTACTTCAAAACCGTCCATCTCCGGCATTTGCACATCCAGTATCATCAGGCGGTAATCCATTCCCGACTTATGGGCGCGTTTCAGTTCTGCCAGCGCTGCTATGCCGTTATCAGCCTCGCTTGGTACGGACCCCCACGAGGTGAGCATCTCTTTCAGAATCATCCGGTTTGTTTCGTTGTCGTCCACCACCAGAATCCTCATGTTGTTCAAGTTGACTGTGGGTGTTTTACCGTATTTAACCGGCTCGGTCTGAAATTCGAATTTGGCGGTAAAGTAAAAAGTGCTCCCTGTTCCTACCTCGCTCTCGACCCATATGCGGCC
>BTTC01000220.1:0-3411 GCA_036244935.1 bacterium
ATGGTTGCGTATATGAATCTCGATACGCTGCGTATGACGCGCAAAACGGGGTACGCTCACTTCTACTCGCGCTCGCGCAAGGAAGTCTGGAAAAAGGGGGAAACAAGCGGCAACACCCAAAAGGTAAAAAAAATCTACTATGACTGCGATGCAGACTGCCTGATGATAACCGTCGATCCCGCAGGCCCGGCGTGCCACACGGGGCAGGAAAGCTGTTTTTACAGAGAGCTTTCGCCCAATGACAAAGTTACCAACAACGCAGCCGCGTCTGGCGCACCGTCCGAAGCCGGCAAGAGGGCTGCTGATGAAAACATCCTGTCGCGTATATACCGGGTTATACGCCAAAGAAAAGCCGAAAAGCCCAAGGGGTCTTACGTGGCATCGCTTTTCGATAAGGGCGAATCGGCAATATTAAAAAAGATCGGCGAGGAGGGAACGGAATTCGTCATAGGCTGCAAAAACGGCGACCGCGATGAAATAGTTTACGAGGCGGCGGACTTGTGGTTCCACACTCTAGTCGCGATGGCGCTGCACGACGTCCCTCCCGAAAAAGTTTTTGAAGAGCTGCGCAAAAGGTTTAAATAAATAAACCTGTCCTGAGCCTACGGAAGTATAGAAAGGCCGGTGTCATGGTTCGTCCTTCGGCAAGCTCACGAATCACCATGACAAGTGGGGGGCTCTGTCACCCTGAGCCGACAACCTGTCACCCTTATTTTATCGAAGGGCGACCGTTCGGCAAGCTCACGAATCACCATGACATGCTTACTGAAACATGGCTTATTATGCGTTTCACCGTTAAGAACTCAGCCGGTGATTGTTTTTTCTTCGGACGATTTTTCAATATGGATGGTCCGGGTCGGAAAGGCGATGGAAAGTCCCATCTCTTCGAGTTTACGCATAATGGCAAGATTTATATTTTGGCGTATCTCCAGATACTTTTCCCAGTCGGCTGTGTTCGCGAAAAAGTACACCAGGATGTTAAGCGACGAGTCCCCGAAATCGGTAAAATTTACGAGGAAGAATTCCTGATCCACTTTTTCGCTTGAAGAAAGTATTTCCTTGATGGATTTTACGGCCTCTTCCATCTGATCGGCACTGGCGCTGTATTCAAGGCCGATGGTCATCTTTACCCTTCGCACGTCCAGCCCCTTGTCTTTGCGGCGGTCCATGTTTTCCACGATCATGTTAGCAATTTTGTCGTTGGGCACCACCTCCACCGTTTTGCCGAACGTCCTTATCTTCGTCGACCTGAAGCCGATCTCTTCCACCACCCCCTCGAAATCGGGGCTTTTTATCCAGTCGCCGATGCGGAAAGGTTTGTCTATCATCACCATCACGCTTGCAAAGAAGTTTGCCAGCGTTCCCTGCGCGGCAAGAGCCACCGCAATGCCGCCGATGCCGAGCGACGCGATAAGGCCGCTCACAGAATAACCCAGGTTCTGCGCCACTACGATGAAGATGGTTATCCATACCAGCGTTTTTAGCGAAAGGACGATTAACGGCACGAGGCTGGTATCCAGCCAGTGTTTTGGATCGGCCGCCTTTTCGCGCAGGAATTTTTCCGTGGCGGTTATAATCCGTATCAAAAGCCAGCTGAGGATGAATAGTACCACTATAGTCCCCGACTGATAAGCTAGGTCGTGAAGGTCGTATGGAACTTTGGGAAGCGGCAGCACCAGAACGGCGAGCCATACTCCGGTTACCGTAACGCCGAGTGAAATCGGCGGTTTTATCGCCTTGATGATTTCCTCATCCCAGCCGGTGGTTGTTCTTTTGGCAACGAGGTGCAGCGCGCCAAGCGCCCTTTTGACGATGTACCTGCGTAAAACAAACGTTGTCAGCAGGATTACAAAACTTAAAATCATGAGCTTCACGGGTATCCCCGCGATGCTTATCGACATCACATATTCAAAACCGGCCATACAAAAAAATCCTTAAAGGTAATAGGGTGTTTCCATTATCCTCACGCCGCCGCGCCCTCAAGCAGAAGCAAAGCAACTGGGATTCTACAATAAAATGGAGAGATTTGGCGTACGCATTACAATACCCTCTATCGCATGGAGTATTTTGTACAAACACGCATACATCTTGAGACCTCTGAGAAAAACTATTCTCACGACGTTGTTTGGGGAAGGATTGATTTTAGCGGCAATAATTCTATGAGTTTTTCATAGGTATCAATCGTTGAATGCGGCCGGGTCGTCGTCCTTTTGCGATTTTTCCCAGATGGCGGATGTGAGTTTTTTCAGCTTTTGAACTGTCAACGTAATGCCATGTCCCACTCTGTCGGCAGCGCCGGTGAAGATATTGTACGCAATACCAAGCAGGAATATCCCTGCCAGAACAGCAACCGGTACTATGACGACTGTGGCCAGGGCAAACGTCTGCTTCGTTTTACCTGCAACGGCGCTTTCGGCTTCGTCCATATGATTCCCAAGGGTTTCCCTCAGCGAATGAAGTATATCTTCAGAGCAGACCGGAACCGCAAGACCCGCGAACCGGTGAAAGACGTTAAAAAGAAGCTCCGGGTTTAATTCCATAACCCGTCCGGTGGCGAATGCGCTGCATGATGATCCATACCACTCCAATGCGCGTTTAAGATAAAAAGCAAGAGGCTACGACCTGTGCCGTCGGAAAAAGCGGTAGGCCGCGGGCAAAAACCAGTTCATTCGTCGAGTCTCTCCGATACGCCACGAACCTCTTACAACTTTTGTACTAGATCTGGTTTTATTCCCTCTCTCTATTAGGTAGCATACCGCCGTATTATTTCAAAGCTATTTTTATGACCATTCACGAATGCTGGAATTTTATAAAGAAGCCCCAAATTTCGAAACCGATTATCAGGCCAGCTTGGGATTATTAATCAGTGGTTTAGGATTTTCGCCGCCTCTTTGGCAAAGTATGTAAGAATAATGTCCGCGCCCGCTCTTTTGATTGAAAGCAGCATTTCCATCATCACCCCGGATTGATCCACCCATCCTTTTTCCCCCGCCGCCATTACCATTGAATACTCTCCGCTCACGTTATAAGCGGCAACCGGCAGTTGAAAAAAAGAACGCACCTGATGTATGACGTCAAGATACGGCAGAG
Organism: bacterium; assembly: GCA_036244935.1. GTDB lineage: Bacteria > Nitrospinota_A > UBA7883 > JACRGQ01 > JACRGQ01 > BTTC01. The sequence continues at coordinate 3,091 of BTTC01000220.1, forward strand.
CCGGTTTTACCATTACGATATCGGCGCATTCCTGTATGTCCAGCGCCACTTCGCGCAGCGCTTCCCTTGCGTTGGCCGGGTCCATCTGATAACCGGATCGGTCGCCGAACTGCGGCGCGCTGCCGCACGCATCGCGGAACGGGCCGTAAAACGCCGAGGCGTACTTTGCGGCGTACGACATTATCGGCAGATCGCCGAACCCGCTTGCATCCATGGAGCGGCGGATGACCGATACCCTGCCGTCCATCATGTCCGAAGGCGCAACCATGTCCGCCCCGGCTTCCGCGTGTGAAAGCGCCATAAGGCCGAGCACTTCCAGCG
>BTTC01000221.1:0-3409 GCA_036244935.1 bacterium
GGCGGTCAGCTCGGCCTCGGCGCCGAGATGGGTATAAGCACTCAAAAGCTCCACTGCCGCGGGCCTATGGGATTGGAGGAGCTTACCACGTACAAGCACTTCGTTATCGGCGAAGGACAAGTAAGGAACTGAGCGTGAAGGTCGGTCTTATCAGCGGCGTATTCGACCCCATCCACATTGGACATTTGAACATGGCGAACCACGCGGCGGATATTTTGAAACTTGAAAAGGTTTATTTCGTACCGACCGGACTGCCGCCGCATAAAAAAAAGGCCGCGGCGCAGACGCGTGACAGGTTTACTATGGCGCAGCTGGCAATCATGGATAACCCGCTCTTTGAGGCGTCGGACACCGAAATAAAAGGCAGTTCTCCCTCGTACTCGGTGGAGACGGTGGAGGAATTTAAAAAAACTTTCAAGGGAGGACTCTATTTCATCATGGGGCTTGACGCCTTTGAAGATATTCACAACTGGAAATCCGCCGCCAGGCTGCTTAAGAGTTGTCACTTTGCGGTTATGCCGCGCCCCGGAGCGGACATGAAAAAAAGTACCGGCAAGCTGGAAAAATCCTTCGGCGCCAAACAAATCGGAATATCTTTCAAGCGGCGAGAATCCGGGGCGGGCGGGGACGTTTTGCGAGTGAGCGGTTCCACATGCGACGTTCATTTGTGCTCGGCGGTACAGATGGACATCTCTTCCACCATGATAAGAAAAAAGGTTAAACGGGGGGAATCCATAAAATATCTTGTACCCGCGGCTGTCGAGCAATATATAATCAGCATGGGGTTATATGAAAAATAAAACGCATGTATAAACTTACAACAGAGCAAAAAACCATGTTGAGCATGTGCTATAATGCCATGGTTGACAGGAAGGCCGAGGAGGTAATGGTTTTGGATCTAAGAGGCATCTCGAGCATTGCGGATTTTTTTGTGATCTGTCACGGTTCATCTGCCAGGCAGGTGGTGGCCATATCCGATAACGTTGAAACGGCGTTGCGGAAAAGCGGCAGGAAGCGGTACCACGTTGAAGGCAGGAGCAGGGGTAACTGGGTATTGATGGATTATCATGATATGGTCCTGCATATTTTCGACAGGCCTACGCGGGCGTTTTATTCGCTGGAAAAACTGTGGTCGGACGCGAAGAAAATGGACGAAATAGAAATTCTTGCATGGGGTAATTAACCGTGAAAAAAGAACAGGTGGGTATTCTGAAGGAAAAGCTCGACAAGATACGGGTCGAACTCCTTGGCGGCGTTGACAACGTTGTAAAACACTCGAACGACGCGTTCGAATCTGAAGCGCCGGACATAAACGATGAAGCCTCGCGCACATACAACCGTCAGGTGATGCTGTCGCTGGGAGAGGTTGAAAGGCAGATCCTTAAACTGGTAGACGAGGCGATGCAGGCCATCAAGAACGGCGAATATGGCACCTGCATAGATTGTGAAGGGGAAATCCCGTACAAACGCCTGGATGCCGTACCCTATGCCAAGCGCTGCATTGAATGCAGGGAGAAGTGGGAGGAGGGAATCAAGGCGAGTAAATAGGCGTTGACATATAATGGTTTTCCGTTTTTTTCTCCCATTGATTCTGGTCTTCCTTTTTTTCCTTTACCTTGCATATCTGAACCCCGGTTCGATCAATTTCGCCTATGCGCCGGACAGGTCCGTATCCATTCCCATCGTCGCGCTTGTGATGCTTTCCTTCCTTGCCGGCGTACTGTCGCTGTCAATTGTTAATCTGTTCAAATCTTTCGGCTGGTATCTTTCCGGTATAAAGGAGCGGTTACGGCGCCGGAAACAAAGACGGATTCAAAATCGTATTTCAAAGGCCCGGGAAAAGTCAGAACAGGGCAAAACGCAAAAGGCCTTAAGCGGCGTCGAAAAAGCCCTTTCGTCCGACCCGGCAAACTTCGATGCGCTGATACTTAAAGGAAACCTGCTGCGCGCAATGGGAAAAAACAAAAAGGCGCTGGAGGCCCATTCGCGCGCCCTCGCGCACCGTCCGTCTGACATAAACGCAACCTTGCAGCTAAAAGAAGATTACCGCAACGCGGGAAACATGGATACCGCTTACAGGTTGCTTGAGCAGATGAGAGGGCGCATGCCCAAAGACGTTACGCTGCTGTCCGAAATGCGTGACATAAGGGAGAGTCAGAAAGATTTTAAACATGCGATAGTTCTGCAAAAAGAACTCCTTAATCTCACTTCCGGCGCGGATGAACAAAAAGCGGAAATACTAAGGACGGCGCGGCTTTATTATCTCAACGCGGGGAGTCTGGCGGAAAGTGGAAACACGAAAGAGGCTACAAAGGAGCTGGAAAAGGCGGTCAAGGTAATGCCGGGTTTTTTACCTGCATCCATTACGCTTGCCGATCTTGCAGTGAAGCGGGGCGGCATACGGGACGCGGAGGCAGTACTGAAAAAGGAGTTCAGGCTAAGCCATTCCATCATTCCGCTGTGCAAGCTGGAAGAGATATACAACGCGCTGGGCAGAAATGAAAAAACAGAGGAAATGTACCGCTGGGCGATGACGATTGTGCAGGGTATAAGAATTCTGCTTTTATTTATCGCCATGGCGCAAATTAGGAAATCCGATTTCAGCTCCGCCGAGCGGACATTAAAGGATGCCGAAGATAAATTCGGAAAGCTCGCGGTTTATCAATTGATGGCGGGAATCGTGGAGCTTAACACGGTCGACTCGGATACGTTTTCGGGTGATTACTTCAAAAAGGCGCTGGAAGCGGAGTGGGGTTCTTTTGTGCAATACCAGTGCGGCGACTGCCGCTTACGCAAGATGGAATATTTCCCGCAATGCCCTTCCTGCAAACAATGGGGCAGCGCAGAAGCAAAATTTTGTACATCATAGCCACCCGTGGGTCGATGAACTCACCATGACGAGGTGGGCTCCACCATGACCGGGCTGCGATCCTGTCCTGAGCCTTCCGAAGAACCGGAGGGCTGAGTGCCAACCCGTATAAAAACTCGGTAGTGTATCAGTTTGAATATACGCACATGAAGAAAGCGGTTTTTGCAATAATCCTCCCCTTGCGCGAGGCAGAAGGGGAGGTGGCTGGCCGGCACTTTAGAAGTGCCAAACAGATTGCTGGCGCAGATACAATGCCGGTTCAAGTGACAAAGTCTGTTTACCGCTTGCGTATTATGTTGGCTGCTTTTAAAGCAGCAGTCGGAGGGGTTTTCCATAACGCTTGTTTTAAAAAGCGGAAGTTACGGAACCCCACCCCTTTTGTTCCCCTCCCCGAGAATTTTCGGGGAGGGGATGTTTGACCTGAATCAGATTTTTGAGGGATTAGACAATTTGGAATTTTCAAACTGATGCACTATCAAAAACTCAGGTTAAAGCATATTGCTTTACCATAGATGCTATTTACATACGTAATGTCTTGAT
>BTTC01000222.1:0-3393 GCA_036244935.1 bacterium
AGTCGTCCGATCATGGGCAATATGCCTGGTGATACGGAGCGGGACATCCTGAGAAAAACTCTTGAAACGGAGTGCCGGGTAGATGCTTGATAAAAAGACCATGTCTGTTTTGGACTGCCTGGAAAAGGCGCTTTCGGAAAAGGGTGTCACTGGCGCGGGGAGAGTGACCGAAGGTGGACGTCCGGCCGATGGGATACTTGAATCAGCAAAGGAAGAGGGCATAGGAAAGCTCATAACTATTACTATTGGTGCAAGGAGTGAAAGATGGCGATCCTCAGGAACGATCTTAACGGGAAGCGTAAGCGCGGAGATTATGAACAGGTCAAAAATACCGGTTTTGGTAACGAAATGAATGTTGTATTAGGTGGAGGTTTTGCCGGTCTTGCGGCTGGCTATGTGCTTGCCAAAGCGCAGAAGAAGGTTGCGGTTGTTGAAAAGGATCCCGTTTTCGGCGGCCTTTCAAGAACCATAAAACATGACGGATTCAAGTTTGATCTGGGCGGACACAGGTTCCTTACAAAGGACATCAAGATAGAAAATTTCGTCAAGGACCTTATGAGTGACGGGTATCTCGTCGTGCCGCGCACAAGCCAGATATACATGCGGGGGAGTTTTTTCGATTACCCTTTAACGCCGACCAATGCGCTTTTCGGCATGGGTATTCCCACAACCGCGCATATTCTGTATGACTATTTCAAGGAAATAATCGGGAGTAAAATCAACCCGCGTGAAATCATATCCCTGGAAGACTGGGTAGTAAGCAAATTCGGCCGTAAGATGTTTGATCTTTATTTCAAGCAATACAGCGAGAAAGTCTGGGGGATCGACTGCAAAGAGATCAGCGCGGAATGGGTCGCCAACAGGATAAAGGGGCTTTCCATGTGGGAGGCGATAAAAAACGCATTGGTCAAATTCAGCGGCAAGGAAATTACCACGCTGGCGGATCAATTTCTCTATCCGAACAACGGGATCGGGGTTATCTCCGATGCCATGAGTAGTAGAATAGCAGCCGCAGGCGGAAACAGTCTGATGACCGGCACGAATGTTACGCGTATAAACTGTGAAAAATTCCGTATCAAATCCGTAGACGTGGAAAACGGCCAAGACCGCGATTCCCTGCACGGCGGCAATTTTTTATCAAGCATCCCCTTGCCGGAACTGGTGAAGTTAATGAATCCAGCTCCGCCGGCAGACATAGTAGCTGCCGCCGACCAGCTTAGCTATAGAGACCTTACGGTCGTAACGGTTATGCTTGATTGCGACAGGGCGACGGATCTGACGTGGATGTATCTGCCTGAAAAAGATATTGCCGTAGGCAGGATTCATGAGCCTAAGAACTGGAGCCCGCATATGGCGCCGGAAGGGAAAACATCCATAGTGGCAGAATACTTCTGTTTCAAGGGGGATAACGTCTGGAATTCAAGTGGTGAGGAACTAACGGGCACGACCGTTGGATGCCTGAAAAAGCTGGGTTTTGTCAAGGATAGCGAGGTTTTGGGCACATGTATCGTAAGAGTACCGAAAGCCTATCCGCTGTTTTCGGTTGGTTTCAGGGAGCCGTTGAATAAAATAATGAATTACCTGAAAAATTTTGATAACCTTAAAGTGATAGGAAGGACAGGGACGTTCGATTATTTAAACATGGACCTTGCAATAAAATCCGGCATAGATGCCGCTGAAGAGGTACTTGATGTGAATTCAGGCAAGTTTGCGGGGGCCGGTGCATCAGGGGAGATCAATACATGAAATGCGCGCTTATAATACCTTCATGGGTACCTGAAGACATCTTCGCATCCAAAACGGCCGGTTCGCAGATAAATTATTGGCAGCCTTTGGGTACGGTCTGGGTTGCGACCGCCATGATGGAGGCGGGACACGAAGTTAAATTCTATAACGGGGCCTTTAAAACAAACTCCGATATATTAACCGAGCTGGGTAATTTCAAACCCGATTTCGTAGGCCTTTACTCGACCGCCTTCGGATGGAAGAGGGCTATTCAGGCCGCATCGGATATAAGGAAACTCCTCAAGGAGAATGTTCACATAACGGTCGGCGGTCCGTACCCGATAGCCGGCAAGGAAAAATGCCTTGAAGATTCAAAAGATATCGATACCGTTGTTACCGGCGAAGGAGAAAGAACGGTTGTTGAAATGCTGGAAAGATTATCAAGCGGCAAAAATCTCAGCGGCGTACAGGGAGTTATATACAGGGAAAACGGAACGATAGTAAAAAACCCGGACAGGCCGCTCATAGAAGATCTTGACAGCGTGCCGTTTCCTTCAAGGGAACTGCTGGGGGATTCCAAGCTGTACGTTCCGGCTCCCGCGATGTACAGAAGGCAGCCGGTCGCGTTGGTTATGACCTCAAGGGGATGCGACAGGAGATGCCTGTATTGTTTCCAGATAGACAAAAAAAGGGAAAGCGGTACAAGGGGCATAAGGTTCCGAAGCGTCGAAAACGTCATGAAGGAAATAGAACTCTGCATGGATCAGGGGTACAAGGAGATCAAATTCATAGACGACACCCTGGCCGCCGATTACGACAGGGCGATGGAGCTTGCAAAGGCGATAAAAGCCTCGAAGTTTGATTTCACGTGGTTCGTGTCGGCCTGCGTCAATCAGGTGGATGAACCGCTGCTGCGCGCCTTCAAGGAAGCCGGATGCTGGGCCATACTTTTCGGCGCGGAAAGCGGCGTACAGAAAAACCTCAATACCTTGCGAAAAGGTATAAAAATAGAACATACCCGCAGCGCGGTTAAAGCGGCGAAAAAGGTGGGGTTGAAAGTGTCTACTCCGTTTATCTTCGGTATACCCGGCGAGACATACGAAGAAGCCATGCAAACAATAGACTTTGCAATCGAGCTGGACCCCGACGTGGCGAATTTCCACTCGCTTACGCCGTTCCCCGGCGCGGAGCTTTACGATAACGTTGAAAAATACGGCACCATGACCGGCGACCTCTCGGATTGCTCTTATCAGGGTGCGGCGTTCATACCGTATACGATGACAAGAGAACAGATACTCGAACTCCGGCAGATCGCGTTCAAACGTTTTTATATGAGGCCGCGGTATATCCTCAAAAGGATATTGGATATCAGAAATGTTAACGACTTCAAGGCGAATATAAAAGGGTTCAAAAGCCTGTTCGGGGTTGCGACGACGAAAATGATTTTTGCGAGAAAAAACGATTCCGGGGCGTCGACGCGCCGCAAAAGGGAAACCGCGGATATAAAATAAGCGGGCTGTTCTGTAACGCCTCACGTATAGGGGTGGTTCGACAAGCTCACCATGACATGTTGTTTCTGGGAGCGCGCCTGTTGATAATCTGGGCTTATCGTTGTCGTCCTGAGCCTGTCGTGCTTCGACCGTTCGACAAGCTCACGGATCAGCATGA
>BTTC01000223.1:0-3385 GCA_036244935.1 bacterium
ATATAAACCGTCAGCGAAGAGCCGAGGGCGAACCCTGTCCCGAAGCTGGGGTCGTGCATGATTTCAGGCGAAACAAGCCCCTTGCCCGAAAATATTTTTATCATCTCGCCGGCAAAATAAACGGCGGCCAGCGAACCCAGAACAGTGGCAAAGTTCGCAAGAAACAATGAGACGCGGTACGAAAGCAGTCCGCTGCCACAAACCGTCGCCATACCTTTGAAATTGTCGTTTGCGCCGTTGCAAAATGCCAGAAACAAAACAGCTGCGATGAAAAAAAAGGCGATCATATACTGCTCTAGGTTTATTAAAATCCGCCGACTCAGACGATGTAATAAGACGTTATCTACACGGGAACCAGTTTTACCCTGTTATTTTACCATAAAAATAATCAGGCAATGCGGCTACAACCGCAAGTACGCGATAACCGTTCTCAACCGTAAGAAGAAGTCTCCCCGCAGGCGGCCCGGCCCCAAGCCGATCTATGGGAACGATGTTTTAAAAGTTTTAAAGCGGTTCTGGCTGGATGCGGATCAGCCCTGCTCAAAAAGGTTGATAAAGATAATAGAGCTATGGATGCCGTTCCACGAACTGGAATACGGTTCTCTGCCGGCAGAGATAAAAGTAAAACTTTTAAAGCTAAGTCCCGCGACGATAGACCGCCTTTTAAAGCCGGTAAGATTTAAATACAAGGCCAAGGGGAAGTCCGGCACCAAACCAGGGACTCTTCTCAGGAACATAATCAAGATAAGACTCGAGAAGGCGAGCATGCAAAAACCTGGTTTTCTTGAGGCTGACACTGTTGCTCACTGCGGCAACTCACTTGAAGGAGAGTTCGTACGGTTCAATCACTTACACCGACATCTGCTCCGCATGGACAGAGAACAGGGCGGTTTGGGGTAAAGGTTCGGCGGGGGTTGTTGAACAGACCAGAGATATGGAAAAAAGCCTGCCGTTCGACATCATTGCCTTCTGGACAGATAACGGGAGCGAGTTCATGAATTATCATTTCCTGCATTTCCTGCATTACTTTGCGGATAGGAAATCCCCCGTAAAGTTTTACCGTTCACGGCCTTACAAAAAAAATGACAACGCCCACGTGGAACAGAAAAACTGGACGCACGTGAGGCAACTGCTTGGATACGACAGGTTCGATAAAGCTGAAATCCTGCCTCTTATTAACGAGCTTTATAAATCCTGCTCGAAAATGCAAAACCATTTCTGTCCGTCAAGCAAGCTGATAGAAAAGGAAAAAATCAACTCGAAGTATAGAAAAAAGTACGATGAGCCGACAACTCCTTACCAGCGAATAATCGATTCCCCGGATATCGGAAAAGAAGAAAAGAGAAAACTTCGCGCTATTCATGCGGAGCTTAATCCGTATAATTTAAGGAAAGAAATTGAGAAAAAGTTAAAGAAAATCTTTAATGGTTTAAGGTCAGGTAAATCATGAGGCAACGAAGGGAATACTTAACAGGCACGGGTTAGACTCTACCATGAGGCAACGCGCGCATGATACGCCGATATATTCTTATCAGCCGGATACTAACCGAACGAATCGGGCGCTACTTTTTAAAAAATTTATTGAGGTCCCAGTTAACGCGCAGGTTTTTTTTCTTGCCGTTTTTATCACCATAGACTACGTATTTCTTTTCAAGACCGAACAGGAACAGCTCACGCGTAACCTTTACGTCCTGTTCGCAGTACCGGGCTATGAGGTCCAGCTTGCCTTCCCTGAACCATTTCAAAGACTGAAGCCCGTCAGCGGATTTCCCGACGCCAAGCGTGTTCTTTGCCAGATTGCCGAGACCCACCCTGAACCCCAACGCCTTTTGAATCTCTTCCAGAATATCGAAGGTGGGCAGGGATTCGGCAAGAAAGCTGTCCGTATACCCACGCAGTACCGAGTAGTCGAACCTGCGGGAGTTGAAACCCACTACCAGGTCGGCTTCGCGCAAAAGCGCCAGAAGCTCGCCAACGCGATCCTCAAAAAATACCTTATACTCGCCGTCCGCAGAGTCGTGGGCAACCCCAACGGCGATACGCATGAGATGCGCGTTGTTCCATCCGCCCACCTCGTCTGCGCCAAGCTGCGTTTCGAGGTCGAATACCACTATCCGTTTTTCAGACGCTTTCGGTTCGAAGTCGAACTCCTGCTGATCGGTTTTTTGCGACAACGTCACCGCCGGAGAAAAATTTCCGCAAGGATATTAAACACAAGCCGGGCCGCCAGAAAGTCCGGCGCATGCAGTGCCGGTATGGGGGCAAGCTCTACGAGGTCCGCGCCCACTATCGTTTTGCGCCGCGCCACGGTCTGCACAATACTGTTAACCTGCTCCCATGTGAACCCGCCCGGTTCGGGCGTGCCGGTGGATGGCATTATGGAGGGATCCATACAATCCACGTCTATTGTCATGTAGACTTTTTCGGGAAGTTTCTCCAGGGAGTTCTCTAGTCTGCCGTTTTTGAGAGCTGAGGCGGGATCCAAAACAGTGTAGTTTTCATCTCTTATCAACTCTCCCTCTTCGATAGAGCAGCTTCGTATTCCCAACTGCACGGCATCTGCCGCTTCCCTGACGCGCGCCATAACGCAGGCGTGACTGTGGATAGTACCGCCATACTCGTGGCGCAGGTCAGCGTGGGCATCCAGCTGCACGACTCCGATTTCATGTTTTGCGGCCACCGCCCGGACTGCGGGGCCGGTTATTGAATGCTCGCCTCCTAGAAGAAACGGGAGTTTCCCGTCCTCCAGTATGGATGAAACGCGGTTTTGTACGATACCCATGGTTTCTTCCGGCGTTTTACCGTCAAGCTCCGGCGGACTTAGCGTTGCTATTTTGATATTTTCGTAATTACGGTTTTTCAGGAAATCGTATGACTCCGCGTGGTGCGAGGCTTTTATGATTGCGTCCGGGCCATGCCGCGTGCCGATGCCGTATGTAACGCTGCCTTCGTATGGAACGGGCAGTATGGCGGCGTCCGCTTCGGAGTAAGGCAGACTTATCAATCCGAAATTTTTCGCTGTTTGCGGGCCTGCTTCCATCACAGGCTGTTTGTATCAGAAAAATGATAGTATTTACAGATGAAATACGCATCCATGTTTCTGGCTTTTTATATTTGCGTATCTCCCGCTTTTGCCGTAAACCTCGCCGAGGAAAGAAAGGTGGGTCAAAACGCCGATAAAATCATCCGGCATCATTACGGCGTTTATAAAAACAAGAAGATTCAGAAATACGTTAAGCGTATTGGAAAAAAACTTCTGAAGTCCATCGAGGACACGGAATTCGATTATCATTTCCTCGTGCTTGACGACCCGATGCTGAACGCCTTCGCCGTGCCGGGCGGATATGTTTATATAACCCGCGGGATGCTGGCATACATCGACAGC
>BTTC01000224.1:0-3358 GCA_036244935.1 bacterium
CTCGATGCCTTACGCGATAACTTCCAAACCCCCTTATCTCAACCTTGTCTCCTTTGGCCAAAGCTTCGACAATGGAATTGGTAAAGATATTTATAATCCCCTCCGCCTGCTGTTTGTTTACGTTTATCCTCTCCGCTAATTTTTCGGCCATCTCGGATTTTGTCATAGTCTCTCCCCTTTAAAAGCGTTATCCAAGAGCAAAACGAACAGCGCAACACTCCTTATTGTACAATAACAGCAATTTGAAAAAAACCTACCCCGAACCTTCACATAACGCAACGGTACAGATTCTCCCGCTTAGAAAAACCTGTGAGCTGAACCCTAACAGAACCTTAGGCCTGCCTTTGAGCCTGAACCGTTTGACCTCGTAACCCACACCACTAAACCGTCGGAGTCGATATCAAAGCCTTTTACCACAACGTGCAGCGAGTCATTCCTTTCAAAAGGTATCCACCCATCCATTTGCAGCCCTATGCCGCATTTGGAGATATCCAAGGTATGCGCCGTAACACGGAGATCGCCTCTTGACAGGACGCATTCCCTTTCAATTTTATTCCTGGCTTCCCTTCTTCTGTGTTGATCGAGCACATTGAAAAAGAACCCGCAATAGGGGCAGGTGGCGGTGTCTTGGCTTGAAATAGCGGAGTAGAACTCGCTACGGCACCGCGGACACTTTAAATTATTCATCTATCGGTTCCAAAAACAGTCACTTCCGACATTATATAAAAAATTCCTGCAACGTCAAATTTATTTGTTCTATACCCTTTGGCCGGATAGCCGCAAAACCTGAGGCTTGCAGGAAACAGAACGAGCCTTTTATAGGCCTGCCGTAACGATACGATTCGTAGCCTTTCCTCACCGCCAAGCAAATTTCTAGGCCTATGCGGGTTTATCCCGGTTGCCTTTATGAAATTTCCCGCCGGGCTTTTCTTTCCCAAATCCATAACGCAATGAGTCCTATGCCAAGCAGCATAATGGTAGACGGTTCCGGAACCGCTGCCGTCGCATCATGTGAAAAGGGGGCGAAATCACCGGCGCGGTTGTAAAGGTCAAAATGGAGCAAAAAATCATCGCTCAAAAGACTTCTGTCTACATCAAACGCGACATAAAAGTTGCTGCCCAAAAGAGCCTCTTCACCGGGATGCAAGGTAAGGTATGCGTACAGGGTAAATACGGAATCGTACGTGACAATGGTTTCGTCAATGTAATACGTATCACCGCTGATATCGAGCTGCAGCGTCGGGACGGCGTACGCTTTGCCGCCGGACATACTGACCGCCAGTACAGCCATCATAAGTAATCGTTTCAGCACTTTGCTCACTCTATTCGTCATTTTATTTAACTCTCATCCTTAATAATTTGGTTTTGTCTCTCAATCATGCACTATTTTTGATACAAGATGTATACCATAATCCGCTGGCAATGCTATCTCATTGTTTTAAATGTTATTATGCGCTGCGGTCATGCGCTCCGGCATAGCCGCATAAGCCAGAACTGTAAAAAATATCGACACGCATTTTTCACATCACGGCTTTTTGGGCCTGAAAAAGAGATACCATTTTATTTATCAATAAGTTGTAAATAAATCGAAAAAACCGGCAATTCCAAAAATATTTTACAATCGTGAATATTTTTGGAATTTTTTTTAACTGGCGGATTAATGTTCGAGAGTTTGTAAATGACGCGCAATCAACCACTTTGTTGTATTGCCGGAATTCATGCGCCTTTAAAATTTATCTCGCGGGACGGCTATCATGCGGTCGAGCGCCCGTTTGGCATCGGAAAGAATCGGTTCTTCCACTTTGATTTGGTGTTTCATGTCGCGCAGCGCATCGCGCAGATCTTCGAGCGTCGTGATTTTCATGTTTGGGCAAATAAGATTTTGCGATACCATTACGAATTTTTTGTCCGGGTTCTGTTTTTTCATCCGGTAAAGGATACCCATCTCCGTCCCAACGAGGATGGTATCAGCGGAAGTCTTGTTTGCGAATTCGTACATTCCGCTTGTGCTGCGGATTTCATCCGCAAGCGCCAGCACGTCCTGCCGGCATTCGGGGTGCGCAATAAACGGCGCGCCGGGATTTTCGTCCTTTGCCTTTTCAACTTCCTTGTGCGTAAGTAATTGGTGAGTTGGGCAGAACCCGTTCCACCAGCCAACCTTTTTTTTCGTTTTTGATGCGACGTACATGGCAAGGTTTTTATCCGGCACCATGAATACCTCGTCGTGCGGCAGCGACTCGACAACCATTAACGCGTTGGCGGAGGTGCAGCATATATCGGATTCCGCTTTAACCGCCGCGCTGGAGTTAACATACGTAACCACCGGCGCGCCGTTAAGAGTTTTCTTTTTTTCCCTCAGTTTTTCCGCCGTAACCATATCGGCAAGAGGACATCCGGCATCCGGGTTCGGCAGCAGCACTGTTTTTTCCGGCGCCAGTATCGCGGCGCTTTCAGCCATGAAATGGACGCCGCAAAAGACTATGACGTCCGCTGCGCTTTCGGCTGCAATGCGGCTAAGGCCCAGCGAATCGCCGCAATGATCCGCTGTTTCCTGTATCTCGTCCCGCTGGTAGTTGTGCGCCAGGATAACCGCGTTGCGCTCTTTTCGCAGTATATCGATCTCTTTCCTTAGTTGTTGAATTTCTTCCATAACTCCGTCTTTACTTATTCCCCCGGTACAGTAACGATTTTATTCTATAGGATTTTTGGGGCGGCTGTTTGTAAAGAAATCAAAAGGGGAGGAAATCAGTCTTTCCAGTTCCACCATTTTGTAAGGTCCGGATTACGCTTGCTTGCGGGAGTTTTCGCGCAATAGACGATACACCGGAAGACGTATAGAACGCACCTTTCCGTTACACCCGTCTGCGTTTGCCATCGTTCGTACATTTCCGAAGGATCGGCGCCGATGAGATTTTCCGGTTCGACGATTCCCAGTTTTACCAGCGCTTTTTCCATTTTGGGTCCTATGCCGGGCAGATCACGTAATTTTTTGTAGTCGGTTATCCCGGTTTTCCGTGAACGTGAACAACGGCGGGGTTCGGCTTTTGTCATATTAATAAAGTAAAAAAGGCTTTGGTCTTATAAATAGAATTTTTCCAACGGCCACCTCATGATTCCGCCCTCCAAGGAAACCGCATCCAATTTGCGTTGATGCAACAAAAGGGCTGCGACCTTACTGCGTCTTCCGCTTCTGCAATACACGACGAAAACGTTCTCAATGCTGATTGCCATTATTTAATACTCGAAACCTCTGAAAAACTCTTGTTTTAAGCTTTTAAGTTATCCCCGCTACTTTCAAATCCATATTCACCCGAATCCGGGTTTATTATCGGACGGTTTTACCGCCTTTACCGGACTT
>BTTC01000225.1:0-3333 GCA_036244935.1 bacterium
TGGCTTCCGCCCATAACCAGCATGGTCTTTCTCCCCGTGCCGGCGTAGCTGCGCGGGCCGCGCGAAAAACCGGAACGCGTAGGGTTGCCCGTATAAACCACGTTTGCGCCTCTAAGAAATTCTTTCGATTCCGCAAAAGAGGTATATACGCACCTGGCCCTTTTGGACATGCGGCGGGTTACAAGACCAGGATAAACGTTTTGCTCCAGTAAAAACAGCGGCACGGAGCTTCGCACGGCCGCGACAGCCGCCGGCCCGGACGCGTATCCGCCAGCGCCAAGGACAGCATGAGGTCTGAAGACGGAAAGCGCATTCCGCGCCGCGCCGAGCGCCGCCGGCAGCACGTATAGCGCCTGCATGAGTTTCAGGACATTCGACCTGCTGAATCCCCTAACCTTGAGGCCGAGAAACTCGAAACCCGCATCCCGCGCCTTTGTGCGTTCCTGCCCGTTTTCGCTTCCCACGAATAAAATGGTATGTCCCATCTTCCTCAGTTCCAGCGCAATAACGAGCGCCGGGTTCGTATGCCCTCCCGTACCGCCCGCCGAGACAACCATCCTCATGGCGCGTCGTCCGTTTTCGGCGCGTGATGATGTAGAAAACTCCATCCTTCCCGCAGGGACGGGACGGTTTTCCGCATTGCTAGTTGGTATGCTCTGATACATTAAGTAACATTCCTATGCTGATCATCCAGATAACGAGCGCCGAGCCCCCAAGTGAAATAAACGGAAGCGGAAGCCCCTTTGTGGGCAGCATCCCCGTGGCGACGCCGATATTGACTACCGCCTGCAAACCGATATTGATCGTTATGCCGGTGGCCAGATACATCCCGAACGGCTCCGGCGCCCGGTAAGCTACCTTGAACCCCCGGTAAACAAGCGCGGCAAAAAGCGCCACCACGATGGTGCATCCTATGAATCCAATCTCTTCACCGATTATGGAAAAGATAAAATCGGTGTGGGCATCCGGCAGGAAGTAATTTTTCTGCATGCTTCCGCCAAGTCCCAAACCGGCAATATGCCCGTTGCCGAACGCAACGTACGACTGGATTATCTGGAAGCCGCTGTTAAACGGATCCGCCCACGGGTTCAGGAAGGAGAGCAGCCTTTTTTTGCGGTAATCAACCATGACGATGGCGGCGTAAATAAACGGTAGAAGCATCAGAAGCGTACCTGCGATATAACTTGTCCTTATCCCCGAAATGAAGAAAAGCGTAAAAACAACCACGGCCAGTATCAATGATGTCCCCATGTCCGGCTGCAATAAGATAAGGACGAAACATATTCCAAGCGCAAACGCATTCGGCATGTATCCGGTTATGAAATCCTTGAGCTTTCCCACCGATTCCTTTTTTACCAAAAACGCCGAGAAAAAGATTATCAGGGCAAGCTTTGCGAACTCCGCCGGCTGGAACGTAAATCCGCCAACCACCAGCCATCTGCGCGCGCCGCCGACCTCCCGGCTGAAGGCGGGGACAAGCACCAGAAAAAGAAGCAAAATCGCCGCTATATAAACCCACGCCGCATATCTTGCCAGCCTGTGGTAATCGAACCGCATAGCGGCGGCCATACCCATGCCGCCCAGAACCGCCCAGATTATCTGACGCTTCAGGAAATGAGCCGGGTCGCCGTAACGGTGACCGGCCAGAGTGCCGCTGGATGAATAGATCATCACCATGCCTATGATGATGAGCGCTACGGTGTAGATGAGTATCTTGTAATCCGGTTCCAGCTTTCTAGGCATTAACAGCTCCTTTGCCCGGCTTCATGGCCGCGACCGCCTGCCTGAATCTTTCGCCGCGTTCTTCGTAGTTTTTGAACATATCGAAGCTCGCGCAAGCGGGAGAAAATAAAACCGTATGTCCCGGTTCCGCTTCCGCCGCCGCCGTTCGTACCGCTTTATCCAGATTTTTCTCCATGTAGACTTTTTTATGTCCTTTAAGCGCCGCCGCTATTTTAGGCGCGGCCTCGCCGATAAGATAAACCGGAATCCCGTTTCGCATGATGACGTCAGCCAGCTTTGCAAAATCGCCGTCCTTGTCGCGGCCACCCATTATGAGGATTACCGGGCTGTCCAGACCATCGAGAGCTTTCAAGGTTGCGCTTACGTTTGTTCCCTTGGAATCGTTTATGTAGGTTACGCCGTTCAGTTCGGCTACCGGCTCCATCCTGTTGGGTATTGCCGAAAACCCGAAAAGCGCGCGCGCTATCTGCTCCGGCCCCGCTCCGGCGGCATCGGCTATGGCGCATGCGGCAAGCGCGTTTTCAATGTTGGCCAGTCCTTTTATTTTCATACGGCCCGCGTCGCCAATTTCAACGCGGCTGCCGCCTTTTGAGATAACGATACTGCCGGAGTCGAGAAAAGCGCCGTCGTCGAGCGGTCTTTTGGAGGAAAATCCCGCCACCCGGCAACACACGCCGTTGCCGATACCGGCGGTTATCGGATCATCCATGTTCAGCACGCACACGTCTGAGGGTTTTTGCCTGGCGAAAATAAGGCTTTTGATGGAGGCGTAGTTTTCCATAGAGACGTGACGGTCCAGGTGATCCGGCGCAATGTTTAGTATTGCCGAAATCCATGGCGCAAAATTCGTGACTCCTTCAAGCTGGAAGGAGCTTATCTCCGCCATGACAATTGTTTCTTCTTTGAACGCCGCGTCTTCGCCGATAGCCGGATTGCCGATGTTGCCGCATACCGCCGACGGAATTCCCGCTTCCCTGAGCATTGCGCCCACAAGCGAGGTGGTTGTCGTTTTGCCGTTCGTACCGGTTATGCCTATCCATTTTCGCGGCGCAAGCCTGTAAGCAAGCTCGATTTCGCTTACCACCTCTATGCCTTTTTTACGGAAGTTTTCGAGCAGTTCGTCGTCCCACCAAACGCCGGGGGAGGCTACGACGAGGTCGAACATTACTTCAAGCACTCTGCCGTAACCCCCCAACGCAATTTTTTTTACATCGCCGGAAAGTGAAGCGATCTGCGGTTTCAGGTTGTCCTCACTTGCCGTATCCGTTACCGTTACATCGGCCCCCAGCCCGCTCAGCCTGTTGGCCGCGGCGAGTCCCGTCCTGCCAAGACCGACAACCAGTACGTTCATTTTGGTTTCCACGGCTACCTCAGTTTCAGCGTGCTGAGGCTTATCAGCGCCAGCAGTATCGCAACTATCCAAAATCTGATTATTACTTTCGGCTCGGGCCAACCCTTTTTCTCGAAATGGTGATGGATCGGAGCCATAAGAAAGACGCGCCTTCTGGTCATCTTGAACCAGCCCACCTGGATGATTACCGAAAGCGCCTCCGCCACAAAAATTCCGCCGATGAATACCAGTATGATCTC
>BTTC01000226.1:0-3316 GCA_036244935.1 bacterium
CGGGTAACCAAGTTGGTTGCTAAAGGGAAGACGGTGAAAATCCGTCGCGGATCCGCCGCTGTAACAGGGGACGAACACCGCATGGAAGCCACTGTCCGAAAGGACGGGAAGGCGCGGTCAGTAGGACGATCCTGAAGCCAGAATACCTGCCCGCCGGAAATCTGAGAGTGCCGGTTCTTGCGAGATACAAGACCGTAGCTCAAATTTCCATGAATATGTCGTGAAGTGACGGGCAGACCCGCCTGTGAGAGGAGGACAAAATGTAAAAGCCGACGTTTAAAAAAAGAGTTGCTGATAACGGACAAACAAGGGAAGAGGAGTGAAAACCTCCCGCTGCCCCGCAGCCGTAAAGGGAACGAACACCCAACAAGCCACTGTTACGGGTCAACCGTAATGGGAAGGCGGGTAATTAGGTTGCCCTGAGCCGGAAGACCTGTTTGTGCCAGAATAAAATTTTTCGAGGGAGAAAGCCATGTACAAGCTGTATCTGCGTATTTTGACGCATTTTTCTGTTATTTCATTCCGCGCCCGCGGAAAAATCACCGCCGCTTCCAGTGCGTCGAGTTTCGCGCCGTTGCCGCACTATGCCATGCAAAACAGCGTAGCGTATGCGTTTCAAGGGGGGCGCAAATGAAGGCATCACGCGTCGCGCGTCGCGCATATCTTTTATTTACTTTTTGCAGTCTTTTGTTTATCAACCCCGCGTTTGCAGGGAAGGAATCAACGGTTAACGACCCGGATTCGAAAGAGGTCATACGACTGCAGGAAAAAGTGCAGGAACTGGATAACCGGCTGGGGGAGTTGGAAAGCCGGGCGGTACTGTCTGACCCGGAACTCATAGTCAAACAAAAGGACGTATGGGTCTGCGCAAAAGGGCACCGCTATGATAATTCACTGGACGGCGTATGCCCGCTGGACAAACTTCCGCTACGTAAAAAATTCACGTATGAAAGGGAGAAGGTCTACAGGCGCCAAACCATCGGCGAGCAGATTGAGCGGGTTTTGGCGGCAGAGGCCGGAAGAGGCATAACAATCGGTATCAGCGCTACGTCCACTCTTCAGGAAGCGTACCAGTTAAGGGGCAATAATCAGGCGGATGGAGAGATGTTCGGCATCGGATCACTGGACATATTTTTTATCGCGAAGCCGGCCCTGTACACCATGTTCTTCGCGGATATTGAAACTATAGGTGGAATCTCCCCCGACGAGAGAATCGACAACATCTCTCTTTTAACGAGCGACGTGGACAGGCTGGACGAAGACAAGGAGGTCAACGCCCGTGAGGCGTGGTTGAGATCAGAGCTTTTCAGTCAAAAACTGGTGTTGTCTATCGGCGTGCTTGACCTTACAAATTACTTTGATTTGAACATGGCGGCCAACGATGAAACCACTCAGTTCATAACGGATGCCCTGGTCAACAATTTATTGTTATCACCACCCACTAACGGAGCGGGTGTCGTAGCTGTTTTCGATCCGAAGACGGGATTGGTCTTCAGAGCGGGCGTACAGCGAGGTAGCAACGTCAGGAAAAGCCTGACGGAGAGAACCTATTCCATATTCGAGATGGAGTATTTATCCCACTTGGGTAGTTTGCCGGAAGGGCATTACCGGTTCTGGTACAGGTTGTATGAAAACACGGCATGGGGCATCAGCGCCGATCAAAAACTGACGCCGTATGCGACGGCTTTCTTCAGGTACGGTCAGGGACTAGGCTCCGAACAATTCAGCCGTGGCGATTCTTTTTACAGCGGCGGAGTTGAGATCAGGACTCCCCATACATTCGGCCTTCGCGACAAGTACGCGGTGGCGTTTCATAAAACTTCCCTTGCTACAGGGATAAACGAGTCACTGGCTGAGGTCTATTACAGCCTCTTTCTTACGGACAACGTAAGAACCTCTTTCCATATGCAGTACCTGATTGATTCCAACAAGGGTGGGAACGATAAAAGCTACCTCATACCCGCCGTAAGGGTGCAACTTGATTTTTGATAATTTTATTTCAAAGGAGAAAAAGGATATGAAAAAGATATATATTTTAGCGCTTGCCATGTTGCTTTGTCTGCCGTTACCGGCGTCAAGCCAGGAGGTTAAAATCAATGATCCACGCGGCGTGTCGTTAATCGTAAACAGGGATTCAAACGATATCGCTTTTATGGATCTGAAAACCAAAAAGATTATCGGTAGCGTGTTTTTGGGTAAATGGTCAAATCCCCACATGGCGGCTATGACCCCCGATGGCACCAAGGTGGTAACGGCGGGAACGAGATCCAACAAGGGATACATAATCGACGTAAAAACTCTAAAACTGCTAAAAACTCTGCCCCTCGATATCGGGCCGGAGCATTTGGCAATATCGCCCGACAGCAGGTTCTGGTATCAGGGACATCCCGATGGAGATTCGGTTGTCGTCATCGACCTTCTGGCTTTGAAAGAGGTAAAAAGAATCAAGGGATTCGCCGAACCGTTGAACATAACCTTTCTGCCGGACGGCTCGAAGGCGTATGTGGGTAATTACGGAGCGCATTGGGTGGGGGTAATCGACGGTAAAACTCACGAACTTATCAAGAAAATCAAAATCGGCGAAGTACCTCTTGTTAGTCAGCTGGACCCCAAAAAATTCCTGGGTGAAATCATGGGAGTCTCCAACGCCACCCTTTCCAAAGACAACAGGTACCTTTACGCCGCCGATGGAGATCTTGGCGTGGTCGGCGTTATCGACGTCAAAGATGATAAATTGATAAAGGTAATAAGGGTCGGTGATGAACCATGGCGCGCTTACGGAAGCCCGGATGGAACCAAAATGGTCGTCGTTAACAACGATGATCACGGCGGTGGTGAAACCGTCTCGATTATCGACGTTAAAAGCAATAAGGTCGTTGCGACTCTGCCTGCCGGGCCGGAGATGACCGGAGTCAACTTTTCCAATAACAAGGCTTTCGTTATAAGCCACTCAACCGGTTTCGTTTACGTTTACGATTTAGAAACCCTGAAACCTGCTGGGCGTATAAAAATTGGAACGAACCTGCATATAGAAACTGCGGCCACGGACGCCGCGGGTGAAAAGATGTATCTGGCTTCTTCCACGGATCACTCCATATATATCATTGACGGTAAAACCGATACCATCGAGCGTGTTCCCGACGTCGGTTTGTTTCCGTGGGGAACGCATATACTGGGAGGGCAGGATAATTATTGCCACTAATACCCGTTAACCGGTACGGAAAACGCGGGGAGTGAAAACTCCCCCGTATTCCACTACTCCTGATAAAGCAACATCGACCAATTAACAACTGGAAAAAGGCGGTATGTAAAACCT
>BTTC01000227.1:0-3316 GCA_036244935.1 bacterium
ATGGTGAGTTCTCTTACGCAAAGCGGCGCGGCTACTACCATGGCGGCAATGGAAGCCGGTGCGCTGGAAATCGTGGCAAAGCCCAATATCGATGTCCGCAAGGGGTTGGGCGACTTGAGGGTTGAAATAATAGACAAGGTTAAAGCGGCGGCGCAAGTCAGGATGGGCGTTTATGCAAAAAGGATTCAGACCTCCGCCCGGGTTGCGCCGAAACCGCTCCACTCCGCCATGATAAAAACCACGGACAAGATCGTGGCCATAGGCGCCTCCACCGGCGGCACGGAAGCGTTGAAGGAGATTCTTTTAAGGATGCCGGTAAACTGTCCGGGGATAATGATCGTGCAGCACATGCCGGCGGGCTTTACGAAGGCCTTCGCCGACCGTCTTGACAACCTCTGTCCCATGCAGGTGGCGGAGGCGAGGGACGGCGATTCACTGATACCGGGCCGGGCTCTCATTGCGCCCGGAGACCAGCACATGATGCTAAGGCGCAGCGGAGCCCGTTATTACGTTTCGTTAAAAGACGGGGCGCTGGTGCTGCGGCACAAACCCTCGGTGGAAGTGATGTTTACTTCCGTGGCGAAATACGGGGGATCAAACGCGATAGGCGTCATGCTAACAGGCATGGGGGGGGACGGCGCCGGCGGTATGCTTCAAATGAAAAAATCAGGTTCGTACAATATCGCGCAGGACGAAAATTCGTGCGTTGTTTTCGGAATGCCG
The DNA here is from genome assembly GCA_036244935.1 of bacterium. GTDB lineage: Bacteria > Nitrospinota_A > UBA7883 > JACRGQ01 > JACRGQ01 > BTTC01. The sequence goes on from BTTC01000227.1 coordinate 724, forward strand.
CAGGAGGCCATAAAAATGGGGGGAGTCAGCAAGGTGGTCTCGCTTGGCACGATACCCGAAGCTATTATGGCCGCTCTTTGATCCCGCCGCCTAATAAGTTATACTTACGCCTAATAAAATGAATCAGGGGGCTATGGTATGAGTATTAAACTTCTCTTCGCCGACGACTCGGTCACCATGCAAAAGGTTTTCCAGCTTACGACGGAAAACGAGGATATCGATCTCCGGCTTGTCGACAACGGGGAAGAGGCCGCTGCGTTTGTCAGCAATGAAAAACCCGACGTTGTGGTGGCGGACATTTCCATTCCGAAGATAAATGGTTTCGAGCTGTGCAGGCGTATAAAAGAGTCGCCCGAAACCAGGGGCGTTCCCGTGATATTGATATCCGGCGAAATGGAGGAATACGACGAGAACCTGGGGAAATCGGTGGGGGCGGACCGGCATATAACAAAACCTTTCAAGTCGGTCGAATTCATCGAAACGATCAAGAAGATTACCGCAAACGCGGTTGGGGTGCAGGAGATGCAGCCGGTAAGAAGCGCGGGTTCGGCAGACGCTGCCGGGCCGACGGCCGCCTCGGACGCCATGCTTGAGCTTTCACCCGTAAACAGCGCAAAAGACGGCGAACCGGATGACGCAGCCGCATATGCGGATGAAGAGCTGGAGATAGTGGACGACGACCTGAACGTGGATGACGGCCTCGGTGATGAAGACGAAGTTGGCGTTATAACAGATGGTATGGGTATCGAAGGGGTGGGTATGGAGTTCCCGTCGGAAGATGATGAAGCGGCGTTGGAAACGGACTTCGCCGAAGAATCTTTTACGCATACGCAGTCCGATCAGCCGGTGAAAGACGGCCTGGCCGAATCCGCCGGGGCTGGTGATGATGTCGGGAAAGCCGTACTGGATGACGAGCTGTCTGAAACGCTTGAAGAGCTGGACGATATTTCCAAAACGGAAGATACCTATGAAGCCGTAACCGAACCGGGGGAGGATCAATCCATGGAGGTACCCGCTGTTGAGGAACACGCCGAGGTAGCGGGGCTTGACGGCGATGTGGATGGTGCGGATAAAATCCTGGCGGAGGTTTTTGACGAAAACGAGAACGAAAACGAGAACGAAACGGACGCCCCGGCCGATGAAACGCTTTTGGGCGAAGAATCCGAATCCGAATCTGCAGAACCGCCGTCTGAGGTGGTGGTGGAGGATGAGATTGCGTCGATGGGAACATCCGGGTTTTCTCACACCTCCGAGCCTGTGGTTGATAAAACGGAAAAATCCCGCGAAACCAAGGGTATGGATGAGCTTTTCCGCGCTTCCATCGAGCAGACGGTTCGGGATTTTCTTGAAAAAGACGCCTCCGGCATATTAAAAGAAGTGCTTGCCGAGTCTGTGGACAGGCATATAACGGCCGTTTTCAAATCACATCTGGAAACGGTCATAAGAGAGGAAATAAGCGTGGCTATCGGAAAGAGTTTTCAGACGTCCATGCCCAAACTTCTGGACATGATAGAAAAGATCACCTCGCAAATAACGCCCAGGATAGCCGAAGAGATGATAAAAACCGCTATCGAACAGATTCAAAAAGGCGATATTAACTAACCCTCCTGATGCGTCTTTCAGAAAACCTTGATTCCCGGCTCGTAAAACGCGAAGCGTTGATGTTGTTAAAGTATCTTTGCTTGCCCCTCTTATCAAGAGGATGGGGCATTTTCATGAACGAAGCTGTTTAATACCGGATGCCAGGATGGGTAACGTTAAACTAGACACGCGGTACAACCCCAGGACATCCGGGCGGATTTGGTACAACTTCTGGATGGGAAAGGGTTACTTCAAGGCGAATGACGCCGATAGCCGCCCACCGTTTTGCATCGTCATACCGCCGCCTAACGTAACCGGATCGCTGCACCTCGGCCACGCCCTCGATGCGACGCTGCAGGACGTCATAATCCGCCACCGCCGCATGAGCGGTTTCAACACGCTATGGATGCCGGGGATGGATCACGCGGGCATCGCCACGCAGAACGTGGTGGAACGGCAGCTCCAGAAGGAGGGCAAATCACGTCACGACCTGGGCCGGGAGGATTTTATTAAGCAGGTCTGGGAGTGGAAAGACAAGTACGGCGGCAAGATCATAGAACAGCTTAAAGAGATCGGCGCGTCGTGCGACTGGGACAGGGAGAGGTTCACCATGGATGAGACGCTCTCCCGAGCCGTGCGGGAGGTCTTTGTGCGGCTTTACGAGGAAGGTCTTATCTACCGCTCGAAGTACATAACGAACTGGTGCCCCAGATGCAGTACGGCGCTTTCCGATCTTGAAGTGGAGTACGCCGAACGCAAGGGACACCTTTACGTTATCGACTACCCGCTCGTGGACTCCGAATCGGCAATAAGCATTGCCACCACAAGGCCCGAAACCATGCTGGGCGATACAGCGGTTGCCGTCCATCCCGAAGACGGGCGCTACAGACAGTATATAGGCAAAAAGATGCGGCTGCCTCTCACGGATCGTGAGATACCGGTAATTGCGGATTCCTACGTGGCGATCGATTACAGTACCGGGGCGCTACAGCTCCCGCCCCGCAACGACCCG
>BTTC01000228.1:0-3313 GCA_036244935.1 bacterium
CTTCCCGCACCTCCTTCGCGGCCGGGTAAACAAGAAGTATTCTTTCAAGCTCGTTGTAGGCCTTGCTGAACTCACTTTGCTTTAAATAAATACTCGCCCTTCCCAAAAGCGCGGACAGCACGTATTTGTTTTCAGGGAAAGACTCCACCAGGCTTTCGTATGACGCCAGCGATTCGATGTATAACTTCTGATCGAAATTGAGGTCTCCCATCCTCAGATACGCCCTCGGTATCTGGGTTGATTCCGGGAATTTTATACGAGCCACCCAGAAAGCATCTATGGCCTCCGGTACAATCCTGTTCTGTTTTTTTGATGCCCTGTAAAGGGCTTCGGCCCGGGTGAAGTGCGCTTTTTCCAGATATTTGCTTTGGGGGTATTTTTTCATGAATAGATCAAAAAGTTTTACGGATTTTCTAAACTTTTTTTTCTGAAAGTCCGCGAGCGCCTTTTTATAAAGTTTTTTGCCGGATAAGTCGTATACGGCCTGCATCTCTTTGCGAATTTCTTCGTCGCGGTCTGCTTTGTCTTCGGCAAGTTTTTCTTTTGTTACGTTGGTCTTCATGGCCATCAGTTTTTTACGGGATTTAAGCCGCACGGTGAGAGCCGTCCCGTCGCGTGATACGGAATGATAAATGGAAGTTTTTATATTTTTTATTTTGATCTCTATTATCGCGTCAATATATTTTTCCATGAAAAACTTTATATTATCAACGCGGTCGTCCTGGAATTTCATTAACTCCAGATCGGAGTCGTATTCGCCGCCGGGCAAAACGATCTTGATTATTTTTTGCTCGATCTCCGGTATGACCCGGTATTCCAAAGGAGCGCTTAAAAAAAAGGTTATTTCGGTATGCGTTCGTCCGGGTTTAAGACTGACATCCACCACTTTGCCGGTGGCCGTATAGGCGTGCCGTATCGATACCGCCGTCAGCAGTATAAAAACCGCCAGGAAAACCCTTTTCATGTTAAACACATTATTTAATTTTATCTGCAATATGCGAGCCATAATACAATCCGCTATCTCTTTATTCGGTAGATCGTTTTATAACCATTAACCGCTTTTAAGATTTATATATAGGTTAAGTGTATGCTGTTGTTTATTATGAGTTAACTGCTGAATCTAACATCTATTCCAAAGTTTTGCCTGACGTTGTCCATACGGCATTTTTTTCCCACTAACGGAAGGGCGAGGTTAGTATGGGAAAGATCTGTCACCGCGTTGACGCTTTTATGGATCATCCCAATGGAAATTCCGGCTAAAATAAAGTGTATAAAAAACGGTTCATCTGGTAGACGTATGATTAAAAAATACGAAGGTTGTCTTATAGGACTCGCCATCGGCGACGCTCTTGGTGCGCCTGTAGAGGGTTTAACATTGCGGGATATACGTGAGCGTTACGGCATTAACGGCCTGTCCGACTTTGACGAGTTCCGCGGTTTTAAGGAAGGTTTTTATACTGACGATACGCAGATGTCGCTGGCAACGGCGGCGGGCTTGATCGACGCGGAAAATAGCCGGGAAGACATAGGATACTGCGACTATACCAGCGAAATATACAAACGATACCTTGAGTGGCACGAATCCCAGGCCGATCCTGAATTCAGACGCGGACCCGGCAATACGTGCCTTACCGCTTTGGGCAGCGGCATTATGGGCGCTCCCGATAAAAGGATAAACGATTCCAAGGGATGCGGCGGCGTCATGCGGGCGGCCCCCGCTGGTTTGGCCTTCCCGCCCAAAAAGGCATTCGACGAGGGGGTACGTCTGGCGGCCATTACCCACGGACACCCGTCCGGTTACCTCCCTGCCGGCTTTTTTGCGGAAATGATAGCCAATATTATCAGGGGGCGGATGCCGGACGAAGCGGCGGCAACCGCCGGTAAAATTCTAATCGAGCACGAACAGCACGAAGAAACGCTTGAAAAAATAGACCTTGCCATTGAACTTGCTGAAAGCCAGCACACGGTGGAATTTTCTATAAATAAGCTGGGCCGGGGCTGGACGGGCGAAGAGGCGCTTTCCATTTCGCTTTACTGTTCTTTGCTTTACTTCGACGACTGGGGAAAGGGGGTTTTGGCCTCTGTTAACCACTCCGGCGACAGCGATTCAACCGGCTCCATAACGGGCGCGATTTTGGGAACCCTTTTGGGTGTAGAAAAAATACCCGCCCGCTGGGTTCACGATGTAGAAAATTCAGTGATGATAAAGCAGATTGCCGGAGAAATGTACCGGCTGTTCGGGCAAAAATAACCGGAACTGTTGTATCACCCTTTGTTATGAACTTGCCGTAGTATAACCTGGTGGGGGTATCGATATGAACTTGAACAGGGAACTATTGGTAAACCGGATAAAAAAGGCCGGAGGCGGTATCCGCACTGCCTGGTCTATTCTGGGAATAGCCGTTGTAATGATTCTGGCGGTAGAAGCAGGGTCATCCTTGTTTTTTTTCGTCAAGGACACAATAAAATTTTCCATACTGGGAAAATCCCCCCTTGCGCCAAAGGTTGCATACCGCATATACGCTGACGCCTACAAAGGAGCGTATTGGGTGAAAGATTATTATCTTGAGTATGTTATTTACAGTAAAAAAATGAGATGGCATTCCTATGTTACCTGGAGGGGCAGTAATTTTGAGGGGAAATATATCAACGTTGATGAAAACGGCATTCGCCGGACCTGGAATAAGAACAGTTCGCCCGAAAACTCAAGAATTTTTATTTTTGGAGGTTCCACAATCTGGGGTTATGGCGCCAGGGACGATTTCACCATCCCCTCCTGCCTTTCCAGAATCCTGAGCGATCAGGGGTTCAACGTTGAAGTGGTAAATTTTGGAGAAAACGGATACGTAAGCACGCAGGAAACAATCATGTTGTTTCTTGAAACCCGCAAGGGGAATGTTCCCGACGTTGTCGTCTTTTACGATGGTTCGAACGATGTTGCATCCGCGTGGCAAAATCGGAAGGGTGGAGAGCTGTACAATCTTAAAAACAGGGAAAGAGAATTCAACATCTCAAAACCCTGGATGAAAAAGAAACTTGACGAGATTTTTCTGGTCAGTTTTATTCAAAACACCGCCGCTTACAGTTTTTTCACCTACCTTTACACAAAAATAACCGGCAGGAACGTTTATGACCTGCAAGAAACCGAAATTCCACCGGACGAGGTGGAAAGAATTGCCGAAGAAACGTTTACGGCGTACTCCATGAACGTAAAATTTATAGAAGAGGTCGGAAAGCACGCCGGGTTTGACACCCTTTTTTATTGGCAGCCATCGGTACTAACCAAGACGGAACTAACGCGGTACGAGAAAAA
>BTTC01000229.1:0-3305 GCA_036244935.1 bacterium
CCGGCATATTAAGGGCGTGTTATCCTGGAGGCTCCATCACGGGCGCGCCTAAAATACGCACGATGGAGATCATTGCAGGGCTTGAAACAACGCCGCGCGGATTTTATTGCGGATCTTTAATCGCCCGCGGCCTGAACGGTTCCATTACCGCGTCGCTTCTTATCAGAACGCTTACGGTCAGCGCCGCCGCCGCCGTCTATCGCACGGGAGGAGGCATAACGGCGGATTCCGATCCCGAAAGGGAGTTCGAGGAGACCATATACAAAGCGGCGATGCTGGACGCATCCGGTGCGACCGGCGCGACCGGTGCGACCGGTGCGACCGGCGCGGCGGTTGGCGGCAACGTAACGGCCAATGTCTAAAGTTGTCTAAAGTTGTCTAAAGGTGTCTAAAGGTGTCTAAAATTTTTTGCATTGTAGACGGGATTTTCCATCCGGCGGATGAACCCGCAATACCCGCCGCCAACGGATGCTTAATGGCTGGTGACGGGCTTTTTGAAACAATAAAAGTTTTGTACGGCAAACCGGTGTGGCTGGAAGAACACCTTTTGCGTATGGAAAAATCGGCGCGCTTTGCCGGTATAAACTTCGATCAGTCCGATTCATGTACGAAACTTTGCGAAAAGCTGATAAGTAAAAATGAAATCGTTGAAGGTTTTTTGCGTATAACGCTTTCGCGCAAAACGTATGCGATGGGCCGCGCTTCGGCGGACATGATGTACAAAAAGGTGTTGGTTGTAATAACCGGCGCGAATTTTTTATCAGATGAAAAACCTTACAAGGCGGCATTCGCGACGTGGCCGATAAATGAAAGCGATCCCGCCGTAGGTCACAAAACCACATCCCGCTTTTCGCTTGCTCTTGAAAGCCGCAAACTCGAGCGCGCCGGTATCGACGAGATTCTGTTTTTAAATACCAAAGACGAACTGGCCGAAAGTACAAGGTCCAACCTGTTCTGGGTTAAGGACAAAAAACTTTTTACGCCCGCAAAACGCTGCGGGCTCCTGCCCGGCATCATACGCGCAAAAGTCATCGAGAACGTTGGGAATATCGGGGTCGAGATGGAGACGGGGAGGTTTTTTAAAACTGCGCTTATGGATGCGGACGAGGTTTTTTTAACCAACAGCCTTATTGGAATTCGTCCCTGTATCGAGGTCGAAGGCATACGGTTCGAGGCGGGGGAAATTACAAAAAAGATACGTGAAAATTTTGTTTATTTGTAAAAGCCCAGGTTGCCATCAAGATGATGCTTGCCCATACGTGACGACATAAATAAAATTACGCATGTGTTCAATATGGTAATTTGCCGGTAGGAATTTGAGCTTCCCCTCCTTGCGAAGCAAAAGGAGGGGGCCGTTTGCAACGGCTCACGTCCATTGGGTGGTTTCCCTATTATCACCATGACATGCGTAAAAACGGTACGAGTCTGTAGATGGGTTTTGTTGCGCTTACGATTCCACCGATTCCGGCCTGCCGTTACCCGATGCGAATAGCGGCGGATCAAATACTATTAGTTCTTCCGGTTTGCACTTGAAGAAGCGGCACAGTCTTTCCATATTTTCGACGGTCGTATTGCAGCCGTTCGGCGATGCGATGCGGGCGAGCGTCTGCCGCGATATACCGGTATGGCGCGCGATGTTTTCGAGCGTAAGCTTACGCCCGTACTGAACCTCCAGCTTGCCCATCATCTCCTTCAACCTGAACTTTATCATCGTGGTGAAAATGTTATTTCAGGTTGTTGGCGTAATCAAGCAAAAGGAGCATTTCCCCTTTTATGAACGAAGCGTACCGGCAGCGGGTACGAGTTCGGGATAGTCCGGTATCCACATCCGTCGTTTGATGGTTTCTTCGGGGTTGCCGTTTTCTATCGGTACTCCTGATTGATCTCCGATGGCCTTTCTATAAACGGCCAACGCAACGCGGTACGAAACGTCGAATATTTTTTCAACCGGAGGATAGATGTAACGGTTATTGAGATCGCTTTCCGGCACGGCTTCGGCAAGCGCGCTCGCCGCCGCCGTAAAAAGTCCATCCGTGATGACGCCGGTTTTTGCGGCGATAACGCCCAGTCCCAAACCGGGGAATATGAATGCGTTGTTGCCCTGTCCAATCCTGTATTCGCGGCCTCCTATGGTAACCGGTGGAAAGGGACTGCCGGAAGAAACGATGGCTCTGCCGCCGGTACGTTCCAGAATCCTGCGCGGGTCCGCCTCCGATTTAGACGTGGGGTTGGATAGCGGGAAGATGACCGGCTCCGGGCTGTTTTTCAACATGAGGTCTATTACGCGGTCGTTAAAGGAGCCCGGTATTGCCGAAACGCCTATGAGCGCCGTGATCCCGGCATTCTTAATGGTGTCCTCCAGCGTAAGGCTGTAAAGATTTTCCGTAAGCCAGCCGTTTAAAAGATGTCCGGGCTTGGCGAACTCCCTTTTGTAATCATCGATCCTGTCTCTGCCTTCGGTTAAAAGCCCCTTTGAATCCAGTACGAATATCCTGTCCAACGCTTCCTGCCTGCTTAACCCATCCTGAATAAGGCCGTCCCTCAACTGCCGGGCTATACCGATACCCGCCGCGCCCGCTCCGTACACAAGGAGTTTTTGATCTATCAGTTTGGTCTTCTTTATCTTCATTGCGCTGATAATCCCGCCAAGAACCATCGCTCCGGTTCCCTGTATATCGTCGTTGAACGAGGTTATTTTTTCACGGTAATTATCGAGGTTACTGAATGCGTTTTGTTTCGAAAAATCCTCCCACTGTAAAATAACTCGGGGGAAATTACGCTTTATCCCTTCCACAAAGGATTTTATGAAATCCGAATATTCCTTCCCCTTAAGCCGCTCGTGTTTGCGCCCGAGGTAAAGCGGATCGGCCAGCAGGTTTTCGTTATCCGTCCCTACGTCAAGACATATCGGCAGGCACGCGGAGGGGTGTATACCCGCGCCCACCGTGTACAAAGCGAGTTTGCCAACGGGTATGCCCATACCGCCTACGCCCTGATCGCCGATGCCGAGTATCCCGTGACCGTCGGTGACCACTATTATCTCGATCTTGCGCGAAGGCAGACGTTGGGCCATATCGTCAATCCTGTTAACGTTATCCGGCGAAATGAAAAGACCCCTCGCCCTGCGGTAGATGTGACCGTGTTTTTCCACGGCCTCTCCCACGGTCGGCGTGTAGATGATCGGCAGCATCTCTGCAAGGTACTTCCTAATCAATGCATAGAACAGTACTTCGTTGCGGTCCTGAAGCGCGCGCAGGAAAATATATTTCTCTATGTCGTTGGGCTTTCGATCATAGTTTTCTTTC